>JAWVFZ010000192.1:0-4960 GCA_033855555.1 Solirubrobacteraceae bacterium | reverse complement strand
AAGGCGATCGTCGCGTCCACCGCCACCGCGACGCCGGAGGTCGCCAAGGACATCGCGGTGCGCCTGCGCCTGCGCGAGCCCGTGAAGGTCTCGACCGGCTTCGACCGGCCCAACCTCTCGTTCGCGGTCGTGCGCTGCGGCTCGAAGGCCGACAAGCACCGCCGCCTCGTCGCGGCGCTGTCGGACCCCGCCGCGCGCCCGGCGATCGTCTATTCAGGAACGCGTGCCCAGTGCGTGCGCTCGGCCGAGCAGCTGCGGGCCGACCTCGGCTGCACCGCCCTGGCCTACCACGCGGGGCTCGAGCGCACCGCGCGCGCGGAGGTCCAGCGCAAGTTCATGGAGGGCGAGGCCGACGTCGTCGTCGCCACCAACGCGTTCGGCATGGGCATCGACAAGGCCGACGTGCGCACGGTTGTCCACGAGTCGGTGCCGTCGTCGCTCGAGGCCTACTACCAGGAGGCCGGCCGCGCGGGGCGCGACGGCGCCCAGGCCAAGGCGCTGCTCCTCGCCGAAGGACGCGACAAGGGGCTGCATGTGTTCTTCATCCAGCGCGCAGAGGTCGATGCGACGCTGGTCGAGCGCGTCGCCGAGCGGCTGGCGTTCAGCGCGATGGATGGTCGTTATGACGTGCCGCTGCGCGAGGTGGCGGCCGACAGCGACGAGGAGGACAAGGTCCGCGCGGTCATCGGCCACCTCGTCAACGGCGGCGTGGTGCAGCCGGCGCCGGCGGCGGCCGACCGCCTGCGCGGGCGGCTGCTCAAGCCGCTCGACGGCGCCGCGCGGGCGGCGGCGCGCACCTCCGCCGGCGAGGGCTCGCGCGTGCGCTGGCGCCAGTACCGGTCGATCTGGGCGTTCGTGGAAGGCGAGGGCTGCCGGCGCGAGGCGATCCTGCGCCACTTCGGCGACCCCGCCGCAGGCGCTCCGAGCGGGCCGTGCTGCGACGGCTGCGATGGTTCGCTGGTTCCAGGCCCGGTGTCCGCTGTGGCGGGCGGGCCGGCCCCCGAGCATCTCGACGACGCGATCGTCGAGGTCGTGCGCGCGGCGCGCCCGGGCGTGGGGCGCACGCGCGTGGTGGAGATCCTCCGCGGCGGCCGCTCCAAGGCGTTGTTGCGCAATTCCTGGGACGGCCTGCCGGGCTACGGCGCGTTCGACCACCTCACGTCCTCGCAGGTCCTCTCGCGGGTGGACGAGATGCTGGCGGAGGGCAAGCTCAGCTCGACGGGCGGCGCCTACCCGATGCTGCGGGCCGCCGCGTGAAGATCGGCGTCCTGGCGTCCGGCGAGGGCACCAACCTGCAAGCGCTCCTTGACACCGTCCACGGTCGCGAGGTCGAGGTGGTCGCCGTCGCGTCCGACAAGCCGCAGGCCCGAGCGCTGGAGCGCGCGGCCGCGGCGGGGATCGCCCACCGGGTGTTCGAGCGCGACGCCTATCCCGACCGCCGCGCGCGCGACGCGGCGATCGCCGACTGGCTGGACGAGGCGGGCGTCGAGCTCGTCGTGCTTGCCGGCTACATGGCGCTCCTCGACGCCGCCTTCATCGCCCGGTTCCGCGATCGCATCGTCAACGTTCACCCCGCGCTGCTTCCGGCATTTCCGGGCGTGCGGGCGATCGAGCAGGCGCTCGACTACGGGGTGCGGGTCTTCGGGGTCACGGTCCACCTCGTCGACGAGGGGGTCGACACGGGATCGATCATCCTGCAGGGCTCTGTCGACCTCCCTGGCGCCGTCGACGCCGCCGAGGTGCACGAAGCGCTGCGGCCGATCGAGCACCGGCTGCTCTGCGAGGCGGTCCGCCTGCTGGCGCGCGGCGGCGTGCGCCGCGAGTCGCCAGGCGCGCGGCGTCTCGTCCTCGATCGCTAGGGCCTACTCCTCCTCGTCTTCGTCATCGTCGTCGGCCTCGGGGTCGTCGAAGCCCTCGGCGTCGTCACCCAGCGGCCGGTCGGGGGCCTGCCCCTCCCAGTCACCCGCCACTTCGTCGGCGTCGCCGGCGCCGCGGGCGTCCTCCTGGCGGGCCTTCAGCTGGGTCTTCGCATCGTCAAGGTGGTCGTCAAGGCGGCCGAGATCCTGTTCGAGCTGGTCGGCCTGGCGCTCGATCTGCTGGGCTGGGTCAGGGGTTTCGATGGTCATCGAGGCCTCCTCATCGGGTTCGCATGGTCTTCCCGGCGGGCGCCTTGACTATGCTCGCGCCATCGCGGGGGAAACCGAAATCATCCAGCCCGAGGACGTCCGGGTCCGCAGGGCGCTGCTATCGGTATCGGACAAGCGCGGCATCGTGGACTTCGCCAAGGGCCTGGCGGAGCTCGGCGTCGAGATCGTCTCGACCGGCGGAACCGCCCGCGAGCTCACCGAAGCCGGCCTGCACGTCCGTGCGATCGACGACTTCACCGGTTTCCCGGAGATCATGGACGGCCGCGTCAAGACGCTGCATCCGAAGCTCTACGCGGGCCTGCTGGCCGTCCGCGACGAGCCCGAGCACATGACGGCCGCCAAGGAGCACGAGATCGAGTTCGTCGATCTCGTCTGCGTCAACCTCTACCCGTTCGAGCGCACGGCGGCGCGGCGCGGCGTCGCCGACAGCGAGGTCATCGAGAACATCGACATCGGCGGCCCGACGATGATCCGCGCGGCGGCCAAGAACCACGCGTACGCCGCGGTCGTCGTCAAGCCCGAGGCCTATGACGCGGTGCTCGAGGAGCTGCGCTCGTCCGAAGCGCAGCTGTCGCACGGCACACGCGAGGCGCTGGCCGCCGACGCATTCGCCTACACGGCGCGCTACGACACGGCGATCGCCCGCTGGTTCACCGAGCGCGGCGAGGACTTCCCGCCGATGTACGTGCGCGCCTTCGAGAAGGTGCTCGACCTGTCCTACGGCGAGAACCCGCACCAGCGGGCCGCCTACTACCAGCAGGTCGGCTCGCGCATGCACGTGCTGTCGATGGTCAAGCAGCATCACGGCAAGCAGCTGTCGTTCAACAACCTGCTCGACCTCGACTCGGCGCGGACGGTCGTGGGCGACTTCGAGATCCCGGCGTGCGCGATCGTCAAGCACAACAACCCCTGCGGCGTGGCTGTCGCGAGCGAGGCGATCGATGCATACGCGAACGCGTTCGAGTGCGACCCGCTGAGCGCGTACGGCGGCGTCATCGCCCTCAACCGCCCGGTGGACAAGGCGCTTGCCGAGAAGCTCAACCAGCAGTTCATCGAGGTGCTGTTCGCGCCGGGATACGACGACGACGCATTGGCGGTCCTCACCCAGAAGCAGAACATCCGGATCCTCGAGGACAACGAGCGCCGCCTCCCGCTCGCCGGCGAGCCCGAGATCCGGCAGGTGACCGGCGGCCTGCTCGTACAGGACCGCGATACCGACCGTGACGACCGCGAGGCGATGGAGGTCGTGACCGAGCGCAAGCCGACCGATCAGGAGTGGCAGGACCTCCTCTTCGCCTGGCGCGTCTGCCGCCATGTGAAGTCCAACGCGATCGTCCTGGGCAAGGACCTCGCGACAGTCGGGATCGGCGCCGGGCAGATGTCGCGCGTGGACTCCGTGCGGCTCGCGCTCGAGAAGTTCCGCGGCGAGTCCCTGCAGGGCGCGGTCATGGCGTCTGACGCGTTCTTCCCGTTCGCCGACGGGCCTGAGCTGGCGATCGAGGCCGGCATCACGGCCATCGTCCAGCCCGGCGGCTCCGTGCGCGACGACCTGGTGATCGCGGCGGCCGATGCCGCCGGCGTCGCAATGGTCTTCACACGCCGCCGGCACTTCCGCCACTAGCGTTAAGCCCATGGAACGTCACGGCTCGGGTGGTGTCTGGGAGCCGCTCGTCGGCTACAGCCGCGTGGTGAAGGCGGGCCCGCTCGTCGAGGTCGCCGGCTGCACCGCCGTCGACGCCGACGGCAACGTCGTGGGCGGAGCCTCGGTGTACGAGCAGGCGCGCCAGGCGCTGGAGAACGTGGTGGCGGCGCTCGCGATGGTCGGCGCGAAGCCCGAGCACGTGATCCGCACGCGGTTGTTCATCACCGACATCTCGCGCTGGGAGGAATTCGGCCGCGCGCACGGCGAGGTCTTCGGGGATGTGCGGCCGGTGACAGCGATGTATGGCATCACCGCGCTCCTGGATCCACGCCTGCTCGTCGAGGTCGAGGCGAGCGCCTACCTACCGGATACCTGAGCGCCCCCGCCGCATGGCGGTCTGCGACGCCGGGTAACCCTTCTGAAGAGCAATTCCCACGAAGGAGACAGCATGTTGTGGCTCATCCTGGGGATCGTGCTGCTGGTGATTGCCATCGCCGGCGGCGCCATCATCCATCCGATTCTGTTTGTGATCGGCATCCTCGCGCTGATCATGTTCGTCATGCACTTCAGCGGTCGCGGCACCGCAGTCGGTTAGCGGCCGCTCAAGCAGCTGAGGGAGGAGCCGCGGCACCGGGCGGGGTGCCGCGGTTTTTCATGCCGTGTGCAGGGGCTTCGCGGTGCCGTCCGCCGCAGTGCGCAGGATGCCCCGTCCGTGCCCGGTCCGGCGACCCCCGCTCCCACCCGCCGGCGTGCCTCGCGTGCGCCGGCCAACACGACGCTGCGCCCCTGGCAGCAGCGCGCTGTCGCGGCGATGGCGTCTTGGTCTGAGGGACCGTTCCTCATCGCCGCCGCGCCGGGCGCGGGCAAGACCGTTCCGGCCCTCCATGCGGCACGGGAGCTGCTGCGGGCACGGGCGATCGGCCGCGTGGCGGTCGTGTGCCCGACGGCGCCGCTCACGCGCCAGTGGGCGGCCGCCGCCGCCGGCATGGGCCTGCAGCTCGCCCCGGACTCCGCGCACCTCAGCCCGCCCTCCGGCTTCGACGGCGTGGCGGTGACGTACGCCCGCGTCGCTCAGTCCGGCGCACGGTGGGCCAAGCAGTGCTCGCCCGGGACGCTCGTCATCGCCGACGAGGCCCACCACCTCGGCGACGAGCTCGCCTGGGGCCAGAGC
>JAWVFZ010000191.1:0-3068 GCA_033855555.1 Solirubrobacteraceae bacterium | reverse complement strand
GTGCGCGCCCAGCTGCTCGCGCGCCGCGACGCGCGCGTCTGGCCGGCCCTCGACGACAAGCGCCTCGCAGGCTGGAACGCGTTGATGATCAGCGCGCTGGCCGACGCCGGCGCAGTCCTGGGCCGCGAGGACTATCTCGACGCCGCCCGCATTGCCGCCGACTTCGTGCTGACCCGGATGCGCGACGAGAATGGCAGGCTGCTGCGCACGTTCAATGCCGGCGAAGCCCGGCTGAACGCCTACCTCGAAGACCACGCGTTCCTGCTCGAGGCGCTGCTGGACCTCTATGAGGCGACCTTCGACGCGCGCTGGTTCGCGGAGGCGCAGGCGATCGCCGGCCAGGTCATCGAGCGCTTCGCCGATCCCGGCAGCGGCGGCTTCTTCTCCACATCCGACGACCACGAGCAGCTCGTCGCGCGGCGCAAGGACCTCGAGGACGCCCCCATCCCGGCCGGCGGTTCCTCGGCGGCGTTCGGCCTGCTGCGCCTCGCCGCCCTGACCGGCGAGCACGAGTTCGAGCGCCAGGCGGTCTCGCACCTGCGCCTCGTCCACGAGATCGCCCCGCGCCACCCCACGGCATTCGGGCACCTGCTGCGGGCGATCGACTTCCATCTGCGTGCCGTCCAGGAGGTCGCGCTCGTCGGACCCGCCGACGGCGTTGCCGCGCTCGCCGCAGTCGTCAGATCCGAGCTGCGACCGGGGGTCGTGCTCGCCGGCGGCCCTGGCGTGGCAGAGGGCGACGAGACGGTGCCGCTGCTGAGCGGGCGCGGCCCGGTCGACGGCCGCGCCGCCGCCTACGTCTGCGAGCAGTTCGCCTGCAAGCGGCCTGTCACCGAGCCACAGGAGCTGGCGGTGCTGCTGACGCCGTCCACGGGCGCTGGCAGACTCGCGCCATGAAAGCCAAGATCGCCGCGCTCGCGGCCGTGGTGGCATCGGTCCTGGTCGCGCCCGCCGGCGCGTCAGCAGCCGCGATCACCCCCGACCAGCAGTGCTATCCCGAGAGCCAGGAAGGGGCGGTCACGATCGCCGGCTCGGGCTTCACGCCCAATGCGACCGCATCGCTGACCGGCGGGCCGATCTCGGTGACCACGCCGACCGATGCGACAGGCTCGTTCACCACGACCTTCGCCGCGCCGGCGACGACGCTGAAGCACCCGGGAGCGCAGACCATGACGCTCACCGGCACCGACGACGCGACCGGCCAGGCCGTGGCGACGACGCAGATCAACATCGCCAAGCGCGGCGTCGACGGCGTGCCCGCCCGCAGCAGGCCCCACAAGCGGATCACGTGGAACCTTGCCGGGTTCGTCGGAGGGGGCGCCGTCTACGGCCACTGGCGCTTCAAGGGCAAGACGCGCGCCAACCACCGCATGGGCGTTCCCGCGGGCCCGTGCGGCGTGCTGAAGACAAAGGCGCGCCAGATCGAGGCAAGCACGTTGCGGTTCGGCCGCTGGACGGTGCAGTTCGACTTCAACAAGACGTTCAAGTCCACCGCGACGCCGCGCGCCTCGGTGGCGATCACCGTCTTCCGCACGTTCAAGTAGAGCGCAGCTGGGCCTCGAGCGCGGGGACGTCCAGGTCCTCGCGCGCGGGGTACTGCGGGTCGAGCTCGCGCAGCGTCTCCAGCAGGAGCTGCTGCACCGCCCAGTTGCGGTACCACTTGCGGTCCGCCGGGATGACGTACCACGGGGCGTCGTCGGTGTCGCAGCGCGCGAGCGCGTCCTGGTAGGCCGCCATGTAGTCGTCCCAGCGCTCGCGCTCGGCGAGGTCGGTGACGTCGAACTTCCAGCGCTTGGTCGGGTCCTGCAGCCGCGCGAGCAACCGGTCGCGCTGCTCGTCGCGCGAGATGTGCAGCATGCATTTGATCCACGTGACGCCGGCCGTGGCCTCGAACTTCGCGATCTCCTCGTAGCGCTCCTGCCAGGGCGCCAGGTCGTGGACGCGTACGACCAGGACATCCTCGTACTGGGAGCGGTTGAAGATGCCCAGGTAGCCGGGGCCCGGCAGCGCGCGCTGGATGCGCCAGAGGAAATGATGCTCGCGCTCGACCGGCGTCGGCTGCTTGAACGAGACGATGTGCAGCCCGCCGGGGTTGACCTGGCCGGCGACGTGCTTGACCGTCCCGTCCTTGCCGCACGTGTCCATCCCCTGCAGGACGAGCACGATCGCCCGCTCGCCCTCGGCGTAGAGACGCTCCTGCAGCTTGGCCAGCTCGGCGGCGTCGCGCGCGAAGTCCTTCTCGGCCGACTTGCGCTGCTTGACCCCGGGCGTCGCTCGCGTGTCGACGCTGCGCACGTCGCCGGCGAAGCGCAGCCGCGAGCGGATGTCGGCGCTCACAGGACCGGAAGGTACCGGTCCAGCTCCCACTGCGTGACCTGCACCCGGTAGTCCTCCCACTCCTGGCGCTTGATCTCGATGTAGCGGTTGAAGGTGTGCTCACCGAGGGTGCGCAGCACGAGCTCGGACTGGGCCGTCAGCTCGATCGCCTCGCCGAGCGTCTCGGGCAGCTGCTCGATGCCGAGGCGCCGGCGATCCTCGGGCGACAGGTGGTAGAGGTTCTTGTCCATCGGCTCGGGCAGCTCGTAGCCCTTCTCGATCCCCTCCAGCCCGGCCTGCAGGAGCGTCGCGAACGTCAGGTATGGGTTGCACGCCGGATCGGGGCAGCGCAGCTCCATCCGCGTTGCCTGCTCCTTGCCGGGGTGGTACAGCGGCACGCGCACGAGCGCGGAACGGTTGCGCCGCGACCAGGCGACGTAGACGGGCGCCTCGTAGCCAGGCACCAGCCGCTTGTAGGAGTTCACCCATTGGGCGAAGATCGAGCTGAGCTCACGCGCGTGGCGTAGCTGCCCGGCGATGAACGCCTTCCCGATGTCCGACAGGAAATAGCTGTCGTCAGGGTCGAAGAACGCGTTGTTCGAGTCCTTGAACAGCGACATGTGGGTGTGCATGCCGGAACCGTTCTCGCCGAAGAGCGGCTTGGGCATGAACGTCGCATGCCAGCCGTACTTCATCGCGTACTCCTTGACCGTGATGCGGTAGGTCATGCAGTCGTCGGCCATCTTCAGCGC
>JAWVFZ010000190.1:0-6926 GCA_033855555.1 Solirubrobacteraceae bacterium | reverse complement strand
AACCTGCCCGTCTACATGTCGACGAAGAACACGATCCTCAAGGCCTACGACGGGCGCTTCAAGGATCTCTTCGCCGAGGTCTTCGAAGCCGAGTTCAAGGACGAGTTCGACAGCGCCGGCCTGACCTATGAGCACCGCCTGATCGACGACATGGTCGCTGCGGCGCTGAAGTGGGAGGGCGGGTACGTCTGGGCCTGCAAGAACTACGACGGCGACGTGCAGTCCGACACGGTCGCCCAGGGCTTCGGCTCGCTCGGCCTGATGACGAGCGTGCTCATGACCCCCGACGGCGAGACCGTCGAGGCCGAGGCGGCCCACGGCACGGTCACGCGCCATTTCCGCCAGCACCAGCAGGGCAAGCCGACGTCGACCAACCCGATCGCCTCGATCTTTGCGTGGACTCAGGGCTTGCACCACCGCGGCCGCATGGACGACACGCCCGACGTGATGGCGTTCGCCGAGGCGCTCGAGCGCGTATGCGTCGAGACGGTGGAGAGCGGGAAGATGACAAAGGACCTCGCCCTGCTCGTCGGCGATGAGCAGGAGTTCCTAACCACTCAGGACTTTTTAGCGGCGATTGACGAGAATCTTCAGAAGGAGATGAATCAGTAAATGGCAACCAAGGTCGCCGTTACCGGCGCTGCCGGCCAGATCGGCTATGCCCTGCTGTTCCGCATCGCATCCGGCCAGCTGCTCGGGCCCGACACCAAGGTCCAGCTCAGCCTGCTGGAGATCCCGGACGCCGTGAAGGCCGCCGAAGGCACCGCGCTCGAGCTGTTCGACTGCGCGTTCCCGTTGCTCGAGGGCATCGAGATCACCGACGACCCGGCGAAGGCGTTCGACGGCGTCAACGTCGCGATGCTCGTCGGCGCCCGCCCGCGCTCGAAGGGCATGGAGCGCGCGGACCTGCTCGAGGCCAACGGCGCGATCTTCAAGCCCCAGGGCGAGGCCCTGAACGCCAATGCCGCCGACGACGTGAAGATCCTCGTGGTCGGCAACCCGGCCAACACCAATGCGCTGATCGCGATGAGCAACGCGCCCGACATCCCCAACGAGCGCTTCACCGCGATGACGCGCCTGGACGAGAACCGCGCGGTCGCCCAGCTTGCTCAGAAGCTCGACGTCGGCGTGGAGGACGTCCAGGACCTCGTCGTCTGGGGCAACCACTCGCCGACGATGTTCCCCGACCTGTTCAACGCCAAAATAGGAAACCCACCCACCCGGGCTTCAGACATGGTCGACCAGGATTGGTACGAGAACGAGTACATCCCGCGCGTCGGCAAGCGCGGCGCCGAGATCATCGAGGCGCGCGGCGCGTCGTCGGCGGCCTCAGCCGCCAACGCGGCGATCGACCACGTGCGCGACTGGGTGCTCGGAGCCGACGGCCTGCGCTCGATGGCGGTGCGCTCCGGCGGCGAGTACGGCGTCGAGGAGGGGCTCATCTCCTCGTTCCCGGTCCGCTGCAGCGGCGGCACCTACGAGATCGTCGAGGGCTTGGAGGTGGGCGACTTCGCCCAGTCCAAGATCGACGCCACGGTGAACGAGCTCAAGGAGGAGCGCGACGCCGTGAAGGGACTCGAGCTCGTCTGAATCCTGGGGGCGGCCGGGGGCTACGCGGCGTCGCGCGCGTGCCAGCCCCGGCCCTCCTTGCGGACCATGCCGTCCTTCTGCAGCGCGGGCAGGACCCGGTACAGGTAGTTCTGCTTGATGCCCATCTTCTCGGCCAGCTCCGGGATGGTGATGCCGGGCGTGGAACGGACGTGCTGCAGCGCCTCCTTGGAGCGCGTGCCTGAGCCACGCGGCCGGCCGCGGCGGCCGCTGCCGGCGTTGCTGCGCGTCGCCGTGGTACGTGCACGACGCGGCGCGGCGGTCGAGGGCTTCACGCCCTCAAGCGCCTGCACGGCGGCCTCCAAGCGGTGATACTCGTCCACGGACGGCTTCAGCTCCTGCAGCCGCGCGCGGATCTCCTTGCGCTTTTCGTCTAGAAAGTCAGCCATGATTTACCGTAAGTATTCCAGAAACGGGCACCTCGATCAATGAGGCGCAAGGTGACAGTCATCGGCTCGCTGGACCTGATCTCGGGCCATTGCCAGCAGGCCGAGAAGGTTCACTGGCCGTCGGGCGACGCGACCGGATCGGACATCGTCGTCATCGCAGACTCAGATCAGCTCGAAGCCGCGTGCGACCTCATCGTGCGCCGCGCGCCGGCGGCCGTCGTCGTGGTCACCGACCCGGGCTGGTGCGAAGAGGTCCTGCGCCGCACGCGCTTCCCTCGCGGGCGCGTGATCGCCACCGCCGACGTCGCCGCGGTGATCGACGCGGTGCTCGGCGAGTCCGGCGCGGCCCTCGACGTGGTGGTCCGCCACGACGGCGAGGCCGGGCGTCAGGGCTTCGGGCCCGCGCGGGCACGGGTCGGTGCCGGCGGCGTGCTCGCCATCCTCGGTTGACATACCAGTCGGTACGCGAATACTCTCGGGTACGTGACCACTCAGCTCCCGCCCGGCCCGTCGGCCTCCGTGTTGCGCCAGTCGCTGCAGTGGGGATTCCGCCCGCGCCCCTTCCTCGACGCCGCGCACAAGCGCTACGGCGACATGTTCACCATTCGGCTCGGCCAGGTCGGTCCCGTGGTGATGCTCGCCCACCCCGACATGATCAAAGAGGTGTTCACGGGCGACCCGGCCGTCTTCCACGCGGGCGAGGCGAACGTGATCCTCCGCCCGTCGCTCGGGCGCCACTCGGTGCTCCTGCTCGACGACGCCCAGCACCTGCGCCAGCGCAAGCTGTTGCTGCCGCCGTTCCACGGCGAGCGCATGACCAGGTACGGCGAGCTGATGCGCGACATCGCCGAGCGCGACATCGCCACATGGCCGCGGGGTGTTCCGTTCCGACTCCACACGCACACCCAGGAGGTGACCATGACGATCATCGTGCGCGCGGTCTTCGGCGTGACCGATCCGGAGCGGTCCCAGCGCCTGCGCGACGGGCTCAAGCAGTTCATCGAGTGGGGGACGAGCCCGCGCCAGATCGCCTACCTCGCGTTCATGGACGTCGACAGGATCGAGCGCAACCTCTTCTTCCGGCGCGCCCGGGCGAAGGTCGACGCGGTCGTCTATGAGGAGATCCGGCACGCGCGCGAGCGTGAGGACCTCGACGAGCGTGAGGACATCCTGTCGCTGCTGCTTCAGGCCCGCCACGAGGACGGCTCGCCCATGAGCGACGAGGAGCTGCGCGACGAGTTGATGACGCTGCTGCTCGCCGGCCACGAGACGACCGCCACCTCGCTCGCATGGGCGATCGAGCGGCTCGTGCGACATCCCGCCGCGATGGAGCGCCTGACCGTCGAGGCCGCCGAGGGGGGCACCGAATACGCCGAGGCGGTGACGAAGGAGACGCTGCGGATGCGCCCGGTGCTCCCGATCGTCGCGCGGCTGCTCAAGCGGGACGTCGAGGTCGGCGGGACGCTGCTGCCGGAGGGCGTGGTCGTCGCTCCCAACATCTACCTCGTCCAGCATCGCGAGGACGTCTACCCGGACGCCCGGCGCTTCCGGCCCGAGCGCTTCCTCGAGGGCCAGGGCGGCACCTACAGCTGGATCCCGTTCGGCGGCGGCATCCGCCGCTGCATCGGCGCGAGCTTCGCGCTGTACGAGATGCGGATCGTGCTGCAGGCGATGGTCAGCTCCGTCGCGCTGCGCGCCGCCAAGCCTGAATCCGAGCCCGTCGGGCGGCGCTCGATCACGCTGACGCCGCGCCACGGGGCCGAGGTCGTCGCCGCCTGATGGCGCGGCTCACGCGCAAGGAGTCACAGGCCCGAACGCGCTCGGAGCTACTCGAGGCCGCCGGCAGGGTCTTTGCGAGCCGCGGCCTGGAGAAGGCGACCGTCGACGAGGTCGCCGGCGCGGCGGGCTACACCAAGGGCGCCTTCTACGCGAACTTCCGCAGCAAGGAGGAGCTGTTCCTCGCGATGCTCGACGCGCGCTTCGCCGCGCGGATGGAGGAGCTCGACCGCGTCCTGGAGAGCGGCGCGTCGGTCGCCGACCAGGCGCGCCGCGCGGGTCAGGACTTCACCGACTTCCTCGCGGCCGACCCGGAGTGGTCGCGGCTGTTCTTCGAGTTCGCCGTGCAGGCGATGCGCGACGAGGACTTCCGCGAGGAGCTCATCGACCGCCACCGCACGATCCGGGGACGCATCGCCCAGGCGTTCGACGATCACAAGGACACGATCGGAGGCGACCTTCCGGTGCCCGCCGAGCAGGTGGCGATGATGGCCTACGCGATGGCCGACGGGTTCGCGCTGGCGCGGATCCTCGAGCCGCAGGACGTCCCGGACGACCTCTTCGGGACGATGCTGGCGGTCTTCTTCACCGGCCTTGCGGCGATGACGCGCGAGGCCTCCGCGTAACGCCGAGCCGTTCGCGGGAGGCGCGTACGGGGCGCGCGCTACCCGCGCTCCACCAGCGTCTTGAGCTTCTGCAGCGTCGCCTTGGCCTCGCGCTCGGGGAGGCCGCCCACCAGGGCGCGGCTGGCGATCGCGCCGAGCGGGCCGAGGGGGGCCTTGAACTCGTTGCGGTAGGCGAAGCGCGTCCCGCCGTCGACCGCGGTCAGGCGGTACTCGGTCTCCGCGTGGGAGCGGGCCGGGCCGCGGCCCTCCCAGATGGCATGGCGCGGCGCTTCGCATTCGGCCAGTTCCCACTTGACGTGGAAGTTGACCCCGCGCAGGCACAACGTCTGGGCCATCTCGTCGCCGCGCTTCGGAGGCCCTTTGGGGCCCTTGGTCAGCTTGCGGTGGATCGTGACCCATTCGCCGAGCCGGCGCGGGTCCATGACGACGTCCCAGACCCGCTCGGGCGGGGCGTCGATGGTGATCGACGTGATGACCTCGCTCATCCGGGCGAGGACCCTAGCGCGCAGAGAGCTCCTCGATCGCCTCCCAGTCGCGCAACGCACGCTCGATCGCGGCGTCGAGGCGGTGCAGACGGACGCCGAGGAGCTTCGCGGCGCGGTCGTCTCGCGGCAGCAGGTCGCCGTCCAGGCCTTCCATGAGCGGGCCGATGAGCTCGTGGGACTCGCCCGCGATCGCCGCCGCGACACGGCTCGCCACCGGCGTCAAGTTGAAGCGCAGCCGCACGGCCGGGCGGCTGACCAGCATCGCCTCGCGGATGTGCTCGATCAGCGCGGCGTAGGTGACGACGTCCGGACCGGCAATGTCCAGCGACAGCCCGCCTGCGGCGTGCGGCGTCGTCGCCGCCGCCACCAGGAACGCCAGGACGTCGCGCGCATCGATCGGCTGCGTGCGGTGATCGCGCCACGCCGGCAGGGCCATCACGGGCACGCGCTCCACCATGCGCACGAGGAAACGGAACGACCGCGACCGCGCCCCGATGACGATCGAGGCGCGCAGCGCCACGGTGTCCGGCGCGGCGTCGTGCAGCAGCTGCTCGACCTCCAGGCGGCTGGCGAGGTGCATGCTCGCCTCCTTGCCCGCCGGCACGAGGCCGCCGAGATAGACGACCCGCCCGACTCCGGCAAGCCGCGCCGCCTCCGCGAAGTTCGTCGCGGCGCGCCGGTCGCGGGAGTCGAAGCCCTCGGCGGGGTAGGCGGGATTGGCCTCCATGGAGTGGATGAGGTAGTAGGCGCAGTCGATGCCGTCGAGAGCGGCGTGCAGGCCGGTGCCCGCGACGGCGTCGCCGGCGACCACTTCGACGCCCGGTGCGACCGCCTCGGGCCGGCGCGCGTAGGCGCGGACCGTGTGGCCGCTCGCCTGCAGGCGGGGGATGAGCGCGGCGCCGACGAAGCCGGTCGCCCCGGTGACAAGCATCTTCATGGGCACCCGCGCGGCACGGTACGCGACGGCCCGCCAATACGATCCGCCGCGTGAGCGACCCGAACGGCGACTGCGACCTGACGGTCGTTGGCGCGGGCATCGTCGGCCTGGCGACCGCCCGCGAGTTGCAGCGCCGTGACCCGGGCGCCCGCATCGTGGTGCTCGAGCGCGAGGACCGCGTCGGCGCCCATCAGACCGGGTCGAACTCCGGGGTGGCGCACGCCGGCATCTACTACAAGCCCGGCTCGCTGAAGGCGCGTCTGTGCGTCGAGGGGATCCGGCGGCTGTACGACTTCTGCGACGAGCACGGCGTCGCCTACGAGCGCTGCGGCAAGGTCATCGTCGCGCTCGACCGCTCCGAGCTCGGTCGCCTCGACGAGCTGGAGGCGCGCGGCCGCGCCAACGGCGTTCCCGGGCTGCGGCGCATCGGCGTCCAGGAGATCCGCGAGCTCGAGCCCCACGCGACCGGGATCGACGGGCTGCACTCGCCGCAGACCGGCATCGTCGACTTCGCCGGCGTGGCGCGCGCGCTTGCGGCACAGCTGGTGGCCGGCGGCGCCGTCGTCGCGACGGGCTGCGCCGTCGGCGGCTTCGATCGCCGCAACGGCCGCACGCGCATCAGCCATGCCCTTGGGGAGACCAGCGCCCGCCACGTCGTCGTGTGCGCCGGCGCGTGGGCCGACCGGCTCGCCGTCGCGGCCGGCGCGGACCCCGATCCGCGCATCGTCCCGTTCCGCGGCGGCTATCTGAAACTGCGCCCGGAGCGCCGCCACCTCGTGCGATCGCTGATCTACCCGGTTCCCGACCCGGAGCTGCCGTTCCTCGGCGTCCACCTCACCAAGCGCGTCGATGGCGAGATCCTGCTCGGGCCGACCGCGCTGATCGTCGGCGCCCGCGACGCCTACCGCCTGCGGACCGTGCGGGCGCGGGACGTCGCCGCCACGCTCGGCTGGCCGGGAACGTGGCGGGTGATGGGCCGCTTCTGGCGGACCGGGCTCGGCGAGCTGCACCTGGCGGCGAGCCGGCGGGCATTCGTCGCCGCCTGTGCGCGCTACGTGCCGGAGCTGCGCACGCAGGACGTCCTTGGAGGCCCGGCCGGAGTGCG
>JAWVFZ010000189.1:0-4015 GCA_033855555.1 Solirubrobacteraceae bacterium | reverse complement strand
CAGCCCCAGCGCGCCCCGCCACGCGCGGTCGCCGCGCGAGTGCAGCACGCGCGCCAGTGGGTTGTCGCGGATCATCTCGCCCGCCCCGCGCAGCGCCGGCGCCAGCGTCGACCGCAGGGCGCGCAGCGGGCGTGGCGGCTCCATGCGCGCCGCCCCGAGCGCCGCGACGCCGGCCGTCAGCGCGCACGCGAAGGCGACCGCGATGCCGATCACGAGCAGGATCCCGAACCCCCGCACCATCGGAACCGGCGACACGAGCAGCACGAGGAAGCCCGCGGCGGTCGCGGCAGCGGCGGTCGCGATCGCGGGTGCGCCGAAGCGCGCGACCCGCTCGATGTCGCCGCGCTCCTCCAGCACGCGCGATTGCAACTGGATCGCATAGTCGACCGCCAGGCCCAGGAGCACCGGCAACACGCCGATCGACGCCATCGTCAGCGACGCGCCCGCCGCCGACAGCGCGCCGAAGGTGATCGCCACCGCCGCCGCCGCGATCCCGAGCGGCAGCAGTCGCAGCGGCGCGCGGAACACGAGCGAGAGCGTCAGCGCCATCACCAGCAACGCCGCGATCAACAGCGTTCGGATCGAGCTGACCAGCGTCTGCGACAGATCGGAGACCACCACAGGCGCGCCGGTGACGACGTACTGCTGCTTGCCCGTCAGGTGCCAGTCGGGCATCCGCACCGCCTGGCGGATCAGGCCGATCGCCTGCGATCGCTGGGCGTCGCTCAGGTCGGGGCGCAGCCGCGCCTGGATGAGCGCGGCGTCGCAGGTCGGGAACAGGTAGGCGAACCGCGCCTTGGGCTTGCACGGGTGGTTGGCGTTCTCCAGGACGAGCGTCGCGACGAAGTTCGGGTCGTTGATCTTGGGCGTGTCGCGCAGCCCGTACTGGAGCGCGAGCTTGACCGTGTCGCGGACGAACTCGTTGTAGACGAGCGTGCGCGCCTCCTCCTGGAACTTCTTGGCGCGCGTAACCGAGAATCCGCGCGATCGGGCGAGCTTGTACGCCGCGACGCCCGCGTCGTTGGCCTGCTGGGTCTTCTGGTCCTTGGTCTTGGTGAACGCGTCGCCGATCTGGCGGACCGACTCGTTGATGAAGGTCCCCGGGCCGTAGACGACCTTCACGGGCTTGGGGTTCAGCCGCGCCAGCCGGGCACACGGTCCGTTGGTGCCGCCGCGCGGCGTCACCCCCGCGGGGAGGTTGCCCGAGATGCAGCCCTCGAGGCCCACGACGCGCTCGAGGTCGGCCGTCAGCACCGTGCGCCGGATGTCACCGCGGATCAGGACGATGACGGCGTCGTCGCCGAAACGACTGTGCAGCTCGGTCGTCGCCGCGTACGCATCGCTACCGCGACCGACGAGCGTGTCGGTCTGCGCGCTCGGGTGCAGGCGCAGCGCGAAGGCCGCGCCCACGAGAGCAAGCACGACGACGATCAGCCCTGCCGCCAGCGGCCGGCGCGCGGCGGCGCGCATGGCCGTTCCCAAGACCCCCGGGAGGTTCACGAGGTCAGGCTAGCCCAGGCGCCTAATGCCCGCGCCGCCTCGCCGTGGCGCCGGTCGACGGCTTCACGTGCGGGAACTGCGTCGTCTCGCCGCTCTGGGTGAACTTGCCCTGCTGCTTGCACGGCGGCGCCGGGACCCCGGAGCTCGCGCCGAAGGCGAAGTTCTGGATGTTGTCCTGGAGGCTCTGGGGCAGGATGTCCAGCGCCGGGTTGACGATCGTCGGGGTACCGCGGCCGCATTGGCGCGTCTCGTAGGACGGCAGGCCCTGGGCGAGCTGGTTGAAGGCGCCCGGGAACTCGTAGGGATTCGGCCGGTTGGTCCCGATGCGTCGCGGATAGACGGCGAAGTTCTCGGGGTTCACCGGGTTCATCGTGCGCAGGTAATGCAGCTGCACGCCCGGCTTCGGGCTTGTATAGGCCTGCGTCGCGCCGACGGTGTTGGCAAAGAACGAGGTCAGCTCGACCTTGTACTGGCCCAGGTAGCTCAGGATCGGGTTGACCTGGCGCAGGACGGGATCGAAGTCCGCGAGCAGCGGGTGCAGCTCGTCGAGGAACTTCTGGGTCGCGGGCAGGCCCGCCTTTGACGCGGTGACAAGCGGGTCGATGTCGCGGAACAGCTTCTTGGCGTCGGGCGCCAGCGCGCTGAGCTGCTGCAGCGTCGGGCTGAGCTGCCGGGCGGCAGGGCGCAGCTGCGTGATCAGCGGATTCGTCTTGCGCGCGAAGACCGCCAGCCGCGCGACCGTCGCCTGCGACTCCTTCTCGAAGGTCGGCAGCGCCTTGAACGCCTGCTGGAGCTGCTGATCGCGCGACGCCGTCGTTGCGAACACACGGTTCGAGTTCGTGATGAGCGAGCCGAGCTGGCCCTGGCGCTCACTCAGCGCGTTGAACACGACGCCCGTGTTCGAGACGAGCTGGCGGACCGCCCCCTCCTGGGAGTTGAGGATCGTGAGGAGCCGGCTGGTGTCCTCGGCGAACGGCGCGAGGTTGCCCAGCGCGTCGTTGATGTCGCGCCCGCGACCCTGGATGCCGGCGGCCTGCTGCTGCATCCACTGGCGGAACGCCTCGCGGGTCTTGGCGTCGAACGCGCGGAAGATCTCGTCGAGCTCGACCGTCGGCGAGACCTGCGACGCCGCCAGCTTGCCGTCCTCCCTGATGTACCCCTTGGCCTTGTTGCCCGGTGTGAGCTCGACGTAGGTCTCGCCGAGCAGGGTCTTCTGGCGGAGGATCGCCTTGGAGTCGATCGGCAGCGGTGCATAGCCCGGCTTGAGCTCGATCGTGGCGTCGCTGCGCCCCGTCTGCTTGTCGGTCTGGATCGCCTTGACCTTGCCGACGGAGACGCCGGAGATGCGCACGTCGGCCTCTTGGGCCAGCTGGGTCGCCTCGCCGAAGGAGGCGTGGAAGCGGTAGCCCTTGGGCTTGAGCGGCACGGGACCGCCGAAGGCCAGCCACAGGAACAGCAGCAGGCCAAAGCACGACAGCGCAAAGCCGACCATGACCAGCAGCCGTCCGAGGGTGGGAGCCTGCTTTTGCACCTAGCGGGCCCCCTTCACGCGCGTGGTCGGGAGCGTCGGCAGCGTCGGCAGCCCGGATCCGGTGCTGCCGCCGGTGCCGGGGGTCACCCCGCTGCCGGCCTGTGAGGTCGACGGGCAGACCTGGCTGACGGGCGGCGTATTGAGCAGCTGCACGAGCGTGCCGAGCTGCGGGTTGACCTGCTTCAGCGCCTGCAGCGCCGCGAGCGACGAGCACGAGATCTGGACGATGCCGTGACGGATCGGGCCGTGGGCGTCCTGCGTGGCGAACACGGTCGCCCCGGCGTGGTTGGCCCATGCCGTCCAGAACAGGTAGCCCTCGTCGGCCGCGCCGGGCGGGTTGTAGGTCAGCTCGTTGAACAGCACGTTGACGATCTTGAGCGCCGTCGTCAGCTTCGGCGTCGCCGCGGCGAGGTCGCGGGCGGCGGGGCGCAGCAGCTTGACCGTCGGCAGTGCGTCGCGCGCGAACGGGCGCAGCTGGTTCTTGATGACCGGCGTCGTGGTCTTCAGGAACGGGCGGGTCTGGACCAGCGACGGCCCGAGCGCGCGCGCCGCGGGGCGCAGGCCGCCGAGCGTCGGCCCGAGGGTCTTGCCCAGGCGGTTGGCCTTGATCAGCGCCGTGTTGGTCGCGTCAAGCGTGCTGGGAAGCAGCTGCAGGGTCTGGCGCAAACGCGCGTCCTGGTTGGCGAACGAGCGGAACACCGCGTTCGAAGAGTCGACGAGCCGCGCGAGCTCCTTGTCCTTCTTGCCGAGCGTCTGGCTGAGCAGGCTGAAGTTGTGGATCGAGCGGCGGATGTTGGCGTGGCGCTCGGCGAGCTTCTGGGTGATCGCCTTCAGGTCGCGGCCGGTCGGGCTGAAGCGCTTGAACGACGCCGACAGGTTCTCCGAGTTGCCCTGCAGGCCCTGGCCGGCCCCGGCGACCAGCAGCCGCAGGTAGTCGCGCGTGTCGCCGTCGAGCGCCGCCAGGATCTCGTCGGCGTTGACATT
>JAWVFZ010000188.1:0-5833 GCA_033855555.1 Solirubrobacteraceae bacterium | reverse complement strand
TGACGGCCTTCGCGCGCTCGCGGCGTCGCCGGGCGCCACGATCGGCTCGCACAGCGTCACCCATTCGAACCTCGCCTACCGGTCGCTGGCCGCGCAGCGGCGCGAGGTCGCCGACAGCCGCGCGGCGCTGCGCGAGGCGACGGGCCAGGACGTGGCGCTCTTCGCCTACCCGTTCGGGATGCACGGTCAGGACTTCACGGCAGCCACGCAGCGGATCGTCGCGGACGCCGGGTACACCGCGGCGGTGACCAACGGCGGTGGCGGGCTGACGGCGGCGAGCGATCCGTTCGCGCTGCCGCGGGTCGCGGCGCCCGACGTCGCCGGCGAGCCGTTCGCGCGCCGGCTCGAGGACGCCTATTCCGCCGCGAAGCACGGGCAGCCGGTGGCCGAGGCTCCGCTGCCGCGGACGTAGCGACCTACGTTGTAGCGTCACGCCATGGCCTCCTCATATTCAGTCGCCGGCAAGGTTGCGCTCGTCACCGGAGGCGCGCGCGGGATCGGACTTGCGACGGCGCGGGAGCTGATCGGCCGCGGTGCATCGGTCGTGGTCGTCGACCTGCACGCCGATGCGGTCGAGGAGGCCGCCGCCGGCCTGCACCCGACGAAGGCGCTGGGCATCGCCGCGGACGTCACCGACATGGACGCGATGGAAGCCGCGGTCGCAGCGACCGTCGAGCACTTCGGCGGCCTCGACGTCGTCGTCGCCAACGCCGGCATCGCCTCGCGCGGCGCCACGGCGCTCGCGGCCGAGGTCGACCAGTTCGAGCGCGTGATCGACGTCAACCTGCTCGGCGTCTGGCGCTCCGTCCGTGCCGCGCTGCCGGAGATCGCCCGGCGCCAGGGCCACGTCGTGGTCGTGTCTTCGATCTACGCGTTTGCCAACGGGCTGGGCGCTGCGCCCTATGCGATGGCCAAGGCCGGCGTCGAGCAGCTCGGACGGGCGTTGCGGGTCGAGCTCCAGCAGCATGGCGCGAGCGCGAGCGTGGCCTACTTCGGCTACATCGACACCGAGATGGTCCACCAGACGATCGACGCCGACCCGCTGTCCAGCCGCATGATCGAGGCCGCCCCGAAGCTTCTGCGCAAGCGCCTCCCGCCGTCGGCGGCGGGCGCGGCGATCGTCCGCGGCATCGAGCGCCGTCAGCCGCGGATCATCCGGCCGCGCCGGTGGACCGTGCTGTCGGTCCTGCGCGGGATCCTCAACCCGCTCCTGGACGCCCGGATGGAGCGCGACGCCGACATCCAGGCGATCGCGCGGGAGCTGGACGCCCGCGCGGGCGAGCGCGCGCCGACCACCGCGTAGGGCGGCCTACGACGTCGACTTGATCACGCCGATGTCGTGGCCCTCGGGGTCCTTGAACATGCCGATCTCGATCCCTTCCATGACCTTGTCCGGGCCCATGGTCCGGGTCCCGCCGAGGCTCTCGGCCTTGGCGAGCGCCGCCTCGACGTCGGGGACCTCGACGTAGACCGTGACGTGGCCCTCGTATCCCTCCGGCCCCACGCCGACGCCGCCGCCGATCCCGGCACCCTCGCTGGTGGTGTTCCCGTCGCGCTGGATGACGCCGTACTTCATCGGGTTGTTGGCGTCGATGTCCCAGCCGAACAACTCGGCGTAGTAGCTCTGCAGCTTTGCGCCGTCCTTCCCGATGATCTCGAAGTGGACTACTGGCTGTCCCATCCCGGCTCCTGTTCCGCGCCGGTCCCGCCGGCGCCTCATGAGTGCAACGTACGCCTGGGAACCTGTTCGAGAAAGCCCGGCAGTCAGGAACTCATCGCTCCGCTGCGGCAGCCAGGGCCTCCCCGAGCAGGCCGATCCCTTCCTCGAGGTCGGCGTCGCCGATCGTCACCGGCGGGAGCAGTCGCACCACGTTGCCGTCAAGGCCGCAGGCGAGCAGCAGCAGACCTCGGTCGAAGGCAGCGGCGAGCGTGGCCTGGGCGAATGCCGCGTCGGGCTTCCGGCTCTGCGGGTCCTCCACCAGCTCCATGGCCAGCATGGTTCCCAGTCCGCGAACCTCGCCGATCCGGGGATGCTCGGCGGCCAGTGCGTCCAGACTCTCCCTGAGGCGCGCCGCCAGGGCCTGCGCCTGCTCGGCGAAGCGCTCGGACGCCACGATGTCCAGCACGGCGCTGCCGGCCACGCAGGCCAGCGGGTTGCCACCGAAGGTCCCGCCCAGACCGCCGGGCGAGACGGCATCCATCAGCTCGGCGCGTCCGGTGACGGCGGCCAGCGGCAGTCCGCCACCCAGCGACTTGCCCGACACCAGCAGATCCGGCTCGACGTCCAGGTGCTCGACAGCCCACACCTTGCCGGTCCGCCCGACGCCGGACTGGACCTCGTCGTCGACGTGGACGATGCCGTGCTGGTCGCAGATCTCGCGCAGCGCGTGCAGGAAGTCGGCGGGCATCGGGATGAAGCCGCCCTCGCCTTGGACCGGCTCCAGCACGACACACGCGACCGAGCTCGGATCGACGTGCGCCTTGAAGAGGTAGTGCAGCGCCTCGAGCGCATCGGCGGTGTCGATGCCGCGGAAGGGGTAGGGCGCCGGAAGGTGGTGGACGTCCGGCGCGTAGGGCCCGAAGGAGCGCTTGTAGACCAGCTTGCTGGTCATGGTCATCGTCAGGAGGGTGCGGCCGTGGAAGCCGCGCTCGAAGGCGATCACCGCGGGCCGTCCCGTCGCCGCGCGGGCGATCTTGACCGCATTTTCAACGGCCTCGCTGCCTGAGTTGAAGAGCACGCTCTTCTGCTGCTCGCCGCGGCACGGCGACAGCTCGCCCAGCCGGCGGCACAGCCCCACGTAGGGCTCGTAGCTGGCGACCATGAAGCACTGGTGCAGGTAGCTGTCGACCTGCTCGTGGATCGCGGCGAGCACCTGCTCGTTGCCGTGCCCGACGTTCAGGCAGCCGATCCCGCCGGCGAAGTCGATCAGCTCACGCCCGTCGGCGGTCTCGATGCGCGCGCCATGCGCGCCGACCGTGACAGCCTTGGGCGTCGCCACGCCGTTGGCAACCCAGCGCTCGCGCTCCGCGAGGATGGAAGCCGCCTGGGGCACGGTGTCTGCGGAGGTCTCATTGGCCATGTGCGCAGTGTCTCGCGCTGCAGGTCACAAGTCACCATCCGATGCGACCGAAGACGCGAGCCGGGCTTGTACATTCCGGGAGCCGCAGGGGGAAAAGCGGGAGCGTTCAGCTCGGGCGATCGCGGCGCGCCGGGCGCCGTTTGGCATTGAGGGAAGGGAGCCGACAGCGGCGGGGACCTGGGCCCTTTCGTGCGCGCTATCCGCGAGTGAGAGGGCCCACGTCGGGGGGTGGTCCTGACTTCCTACCGTATAGGTGCATTCCTGGGACCACCCCGCCACAGTGCAAGGCACTCCCTTCCTCGATGCAAGCAGCCGACCCCAAGCCCGCCCCAGACAAACCGCGCTGCGCGCCACCCACATCCCGCTCCGCCTACCGAGCCAGCAGCGCCAGTCGTTGCGATGCCGAGACCTCCCGGAAGCCCTCCGCGCGAGCCCACGCCTCCTCGCGCGCCGTGCCCTTCGGCGGGTCCCCGCGGCCGACGATGAGCAGGTCGTAGCGGCCGGCGCGCAGGTGTGCACGGAAGGGCGCCTCGCCAGCCTCCTGGCGAAGCATGTGTCCCACGAAGCGCCCGACGTAGTCCACGTCGTTGCCCAACCGCGTCCCGAAGACCGGCAGGACGGGGGAGACGCCGTCGTTCGACCAGGTGCCGGCCAGGCCGATCCGGTGCCCCGACGAGGCATGCGCGCCGACCCAGGCGAGCGTCGGGTCCATGGCGCCGTAGCCGCGGTGGTCGGCCCTCGTTCGCACGGCGTTTGCGCCGACCAGGGCGCCGACCGCCACGACGGCGCACAGGGCCGGCGCGGGCCAGCGCCGCCGCGCCGCCCACGCCAGCGCAACGACGCCGACAGCGCCGGCGAGCAGCGCCGCGCCCGAGACGGTCGGGTTGTACTCCTTGTGCATCCCGTCGAACAACCCGACCAGCAGCAGCACCGCGAACGCGGCCTGCGCCGGGCGCGGCAGCCGTGTCCCGGCCCACGCCGCCGCCACCGTCGCGGCGAGCAGCGCGGGCAGGCCGTAGCGCGTCGAGACGCCGGCGAGCAGCGGGTGGCCGTCGGGCCCGAAGGCGCTGTAGGGCGTCACCACGTACACGAGGGCGAGGCCGGCCATCGCCAGGGCGACGACGCGCGCCGGGCCGCGCCGCCGCAGCGCGAGCAGCCCGCCCGCGGCCAGCACGAGCGCGGCGACAGACAGGTAGGCCGAGAACGCGGGACGCAGGTAGGCGCGCCACACCGCCGTGTCGCCGGCGTAGTGGGCGAGCGTGAAGCCGCCCAGCTCGCGCAGCGTGTCGCGCGGGGCATCGAAGACGGTGATGCCCAGCAGCGTGACCTTCTGCGGGAACAGCGGGTTGCCTGTCTGCACCCAGTTGCGCACCAGCCAGAAGCCGCCTGCGACAAGCACGAGGCCCGCGACGAGCGCGCCGTCGCGCAGCACGGTCGCCAGCCGCGTGCCCGCGACGAAGCGCGCGCCGCCCCAGAGCGCCAGCACGACGGCGATGGCCGGCAGCGCGTACCACTTGCAACCGAAGGAGAGGCCGAGGCCGACGCCGGCCAGGACGAGGTCCGAGCGCGCGCCGGTGCGGCGGTGGCGCAGCAGGAACAACGCGCCGGCGGCGAGGCAGGCGAGCATCGGGGCGTCGGTCTGCGCGCCGTCGAGCGCGACCTTGTCGAACACCGGGATCGCGCCGAACGTCGCGGCCGTGATCAGCGCCCAGGCGCGCGCCGCCCCGATCTCGCGCGCGCACGCGTAGGCGCCCGCGCAGGCGATGAACGCGTAGGGCACGGCCACGAGGCGGGTGAGGAACGCCGAATGCCACGGCAGCGTGGCGGCCAGCAGGAGCACGTTGCCGTTCTGCGGGTAGGTCGCATTCGAGTAGTCGGGCGTGTACTGGTCCAGGCGCCACACCGTCCCGGTCTGGATCCAGCGCGCGACTACGGGGAGCTGGAAGTTCAGGGCATCGAGGCTGCGCGTCGGGACGCCCGCGACCTTCACCAGCACGGCAAGCGCCGCACCGCCGGCCAGGAGCCCGGCGAGCGCGGCGCACACGCGAACGACGCGAGCCCCCCGCGGCCCAGCCACCCGCGGGGGCGGCGCGGCCCGCTCGCGAGCCGGCAACGCGAACGCGGCGGCGAGCACGAGCAGCGAGGCGAGCGCGACCGTGCCGCGGGTGAGGACGCCCAAAGCCATCGGCAGCAGGTGTTCTGCGATGAGCGCCGCCGTGAACCACAGTGCCCACGCCAGCGCGCGCTCGAGCCCTTCAAGCTCCGGGGACAGGCGCCGGACCAGGACCGCCCCCGCCTTGGCTGCGCACCCGACCGCCAGCGCAAAGAACACGGCGCCCTCGAGGAAGTCGCCGAGGCTCAGCAGCGGGCCACCGCCCACAGTTCGTTGCCCGCCAGCACGCGTCGGCGATCCTACGCGTTAGAAAGGTCGCCGTGACCCAAAACGCCCGCTGTTGCCTGGCACACGGCGCGCCCCCTTCACGCGATCTTCACGCGCCCACGCACAGCCTTCACACCGTCCACACATGCGCGACGCACACTTAGAACATGCAGTTCATAGAAGACCCCTCTCCTCCCGAGGCCCAAGGGCCCGGCGGCACCGAGCACGCGCTGAACAAGCGCTCCGGAGCCGCCGGGCCGGCCCCGCACGTCGGAGAGCATCAATTCGAGTACCCCACAGTCGCGCCTGCCTCAGGGCCGGCCCCCGACGCGAACGAGCGGTGACCTCCGGTCGGTGTCGTCCGGATCGGACG
>JAWVFZ010000187.1:0-5651 GCA_033855555.1 Solirubrobacteraceae bacterium | reverse complement strand
CGTTCACGTGGACGTCGACCGGCGCTAGCTGGGCGGTCCGTATCCCTGTGAGGTCTTTCGCTGGCCGTTGGGCTTTTTTGCTTTGCAGCGGGGAGCGGGGAGGTGGGGTGGCGCGCAGCGCGGTTCGTCTGCGGCGGGCTTGACGTGGGTTGCTTGCATTGAGGGAAACCGGGCCGAACGCCGGGGGGTCTATCTGGGCGGGGTTTTCGTCGCATATAGACGATTAGCCCGCCCAGTCGCGTCGGGGGGCGGTTCGTCTTCGAACTTCGGCCTGTTTCTCACCGTGTACGTGAGAAGTAGGCCTCAGTTCCCGATCGAGCACCCCCGACGTGGGCTCTCCAACTCGCGAATAGCGCGCAGAAAAGGGCCCAGGTCCCGGCCGGCGCCGGCTCCCTTCCCACGTGTAGAGAAAACCCCGCCATGAAGGATTTCTTTACAAGCGCCGTGCCCAGCACCCTTTCTCCCTCAATGCCCAGATCGCATGGCGCGCCCCGCGACCGCCCGAACCGAACGCCCCCGCTCGTCGCCCCAAGCACGCAAATCCGGCAATGAAAGACCTGACCCCAGCCGCAATCAGCCCAGACCGCGGACAGCCGATCTAGCCCCGCCGCGCGTTTGCTGTGAGACTCCGGCGCGATGCGCGTCGGACTCCTCACCGGCGGGGGCGACTGCCCCGGCCTCAACGCAGTCATCCGCGGCGTCGTGCGTCGCGGGATCGATGCGCATGGCTTCGAGCTGTTCGGGTTCACCTACGGCTGGGCGGGTGTCCTGGCCGGCAGCGGCCAGGAGCTCACCCAGGAGGCGACCAAGGGCATCCTGCCGCGCGGCGGGACGATCCTGGGAACGTCGCGGACGAACCCGTACGGCGACTCCGACGGTGAGGAACGCGTCAAGTCGTCGCTGGCGAGGCTCGGCATCGACGCGCTCGTACCGATCGGCGGCGAGGACACGCTCGGAGTCGCGCGGCGGTTAAGCGCGGCCGGTGTGCCGGTCATCGGCGTTCCGAAGACGATCGACAACGACCTCGCCGGCACCGACTACACGTTCGGCTTCCAGACCGCGGTGCAGATCGCGACAGAGGCCATCGACCGCCTGCACACCACGGCGGAATCCCACAACCGCGTGCTCGTGTGCGAGGTCATGGGCCGGCACGCGGGCTGGATCGCGGTCCATGCGGGGCTTGCGGGCGGCGCCGACGCGATCCTCGTGCCGGAGCGGCCGTTCGATCTCGACGAGGTGTGTGCGCACCTGCGCCGCCGTCACGATCGCGGCAGGACGTTCTCGATCGTCGTGGTCTCCGAAGGCGCCGTTCCGCGCGGCGGTGACGGGGCCTGGTCGGGCCACCAGGACACCGACGCGTTCGGCCACGCCCGGCTCGGAGGCATCGGCCTGATGCTCGAACGGGAGATCGAGGCGCGTACGGGCTTCGAGACCCGGACGACGATCCTCGGCCACACCCAGCGCGGCGGCACGCCCACGGCGTACGACCGCGTGCTGGCCACGCGCTTCGGCGTCAAGGCAATCGACGCGATCGCGGCCGGCGAGTCCGGGAAGATGGTCGCGCTGCGCGGGACCGACATCGAGCTCGTCGACATCGATGACGCGCTCGCCGAGCCGAAGCTGCTGGACCCGGACCTCTACGCGACCGCCGAGGTCTTCTTCGGCTAGAACGACAACGGGCGCGCCCTGGTGGACGCGCCCGTGACGAGTTCCGACGGGGCTTGAAGCCCGGCGTTGCTAGGGCGTCGGAGCGGTCGGCGCAGGCTTGGCCTGCTTGAAGGACAGCTTCTTGACCGTGACCGTCGGGGTGAAGCCCGTCTGGTCGCACTTGGCGGACAGCTTGGTGATCTTGCCCTGGATGCCAACGATGTCGCCGGCGGCCGGGACATCGGCCGCGCCGTCCTTGTTGGCGTCGTACCAGCTCACCTTGGCGTCCGTGAGGGTGACCGTCTGGACACCCTTCGGCGCCTTGTGGTTGGCCTTCGTGACATTGACCGTGACGTCGCCGCTGTAGCGGTCGTCGCTCTTGTCGGTGGGCGTGGCCGTGCCCTTGGTCTGGGTCAGCGCCTGCGACACCAGGGTGCCCTTGGCGTTGTAGCCAACCTTGTGTGTCTTGCACTTGCTGGGCGTGGCGGGCTTCGCCGGCTTGGCCGGATGGTCGGGGTGCTGGGGCTTTGTCGCCAGAGCCGGGGCGGCGGTGAGTGCCGCGCCCGCGACGAGGCTGATCAGAATCTTTCGCATGCCCCTCCAACACGGCGACGTGCCGAAAGTTGGGAGGCGACGCGGACATCGGTCATCCGTCCGTCGCGTTGCTAGGCTGGCGGGGTCGGTTCCTTTAACCAGGTCCTGAGAGGCCAGGAAGGTTCACGCGTGTCAGACGAGAAGGTCGTCCTGGACAAGGACGACATGCGACGTACGCTCGTGCGCATCGCGCACGAGATCGTGGAGTGCAACGCCGATCCCGCTGCGGTCGCACTCGTCGGCATCCATCGTCGCGGTGCCGTTCTCGCGCAGCGACTGCGGCAGCTCCTCGGGGATCTGCTCGAGCACGAGGTCCCACTCGGCGAGCTGGACATCGCCTTCTATCGCGACGACGTGGGCTCGCGGCCGGAGGCTCCGGTCGTTCACTCCAGCCGGCTGGACTTCGGCGTCGACGGTCGCACGATCGTCATCGTCGACGATGTCCTCTATACCGGGCGCACCGTCCGCGCCGCGATCGAGGCGCTCTTCGACTACGGCCGGCCCGCGAAGGTGCAGCTCGCCGTCCTCGCCGACCGCGGCCACCGCGAGCTGCCGATCCGTCCCGACTACGTCGGCAAGAACCTCCCGACCTCTCGCACCGAGCGCGTCAACGTCGCCGTGGAAGAGCTCGACGGCCACGACGAGGTCACGATCACCGAGCCTGAAGGCGTCGGCGGCACCGCCAAGCGGAGCGAGGTGGTCCTCTGAAGCACCTGCTGAGCATCGAGGATCTCGACCGCGACGCGATCGAGCGCATCTGCGACCGCGCGGCCTCGTTCGCCGAGGTGGCCGACCGCGAGATCAAGAAGGTCCCCGCGCTGCGCGGACGGACCGTGCTGAACCTCTTCTACGAGGCGTCCACGCGGACGCGCTCGAGCTTCGAGCTTGCGGCCAAGCGCCTCAGCGCCGACGTCGTGAACTTCGCGGCGAGCGGCTCGAGCGTCGAGAAGGGCGAGTCGCTCAAGGACACGGTGCTCACCCTCAGCGCCCACAAGCCCGACGCCATCGTCATCCGGACACCCTGGGCGGGCGCCGCGGCGCTGGTCAGCGGCTGGACGCACGCATCGATCATCAACGCCGGCGACGGCAAGCACGAGCACCCCACGCAGGCGCTGCTCGACGTCCACACGCTGCGCAGGCGCGTGGGCAAGCTCGACGACCTGAGCATCTGGATCGTCGGCGACGTCCTGCACAGCCGCGTCGCGCGCTCGAACATCCTCGCCTTCCAGAAGATGGGCGCGCACGTCACCGTGGCGGGCCCGCCGACGCTGATCCCGCGCGGGATCGAGGCCATGGGCTGCGACGTCCGCTACACGCTCGATGAGCTCGGCTCCGCCGACGTCGTCTACGCGCTGCGGATGCAGCAGGAGCGCATGAGTCAGAGCTGGATTCCGTCGCTGCGCGAGTACGCGACCGAGTACCAGATCAACGGCAGGCGCCTGGGCCCGCGCCAGATCCTCATGCACCCCGGCCCGGTCAACCGCGGTGTGGAGCTGAGCGGCGAGGTGGTCGACTCGCCGCAGGCGGTGATCCTGAGCCAGGTGGAGGCCGGGGTCGTGGTGCGGATGGCCGTCCTGTACGAGGTTTTGGCCGGCGCACGCAGCGAAGAACCGGCCCCGGAGCCTTCGCTGGCATGAACGACCCGATCGTCACTCCGGCGGCGAAGCCCGCCGACCTCCTCGTGCGCGAAGCGCACGTCCTGGATCCCCGCACCGGCCTCGACGGCCCCGCCGACGTGCTGGTGCGCGCCGGCGCGATCGCCGAGATCGGCGCGTCCGGCTCGCTCAGCGCCCCGGCGGGAGCCGAGACGGTCGAGGGTGCCGGCCGCCACCTGTTCCCTGCGTTCGTCGACCCGCACGTCCACCTGCGCACCCCCGGTCAGGAGCACAAGGAGGACCTTGAGACCGGGACGCGCGCGGCCGCCGCGGGCGGCTTCTGCCTCGTCGTCGCGATGCCGAACACCGATCCCGTCGTCGACGCGGCGCCGCTGCTGCAATCGCTGCGTGACACCGCCCAGCGCGACGCACGCGTGCCGGTCGGCTTCATGGCGGCGATCACGCGCGGCCTGCACGGGACCGAGCTGACCGAGATGGCCGAGCTGCGCGACGAGGGCGCGATCGGCTTCACCGACGACGGGCGCCCGGTCACGAGCGCCGGGATGCTGCGCCTGGCGCTCAGCTACCAGCGCCTTTGCGGCGGCGTGCTGGCGCTGCACGAGGAGGATCCCGCGCTCTCGCGCGACGGCGCGATGCACGAGGGCGAGGTCAGCGCGCTGCTCGGAGTGGCCGGCATCCCGAGCGTCTCGGAGTCCACGATGGTTGCCCGCGATGCCGCACTGGCCGGCTATGAAGGCGGCCGGGTGCACATGCAGCACCTGAGCTGCATCGAGTCGGTCGAGGCCGTCGCGGCGGCCAAGGCGCAGGGAATCCAGGTCACCTGCGAGGCCTCGCCGCACCACCTGTGCCTGACCCATGAGGCAGTGCGCGGGCTCGACACGCGCATGAAGATGAACCCGCCGCTTCGCGCCGAGCGCGACCGCCAGGCGCTGATCGAGGGGCTGCGCTCAGGCGTGATCGACTGCATCGCGACCGATCACGCGCCGCATGCGCGCGACGAAAAGGAGGTCCCGTTCGAGCAGGCGCCGATGGGGACGATCGGCCTGGAGACGGCGTTCGCGGCGGTCCACACCGACCTCGTCCTGCCCGGGGTCCTGCCGCTGGCCCTCGTGATCGAGCGCATGACGAGCGGCGGCGCGCTGCTCGGCCTCGACACGCCGCGCATCGAGGTCGGCGCGCCGGCGAACCTGACGCTGATCGATCTCGGCATCGAATGGGAGGTCGGCGAGAACGGCTACGAGTCGCGCAGCGAGAACTGCTGCTTCGCGGGCCGCCGCCTTTCCGGGCGCGTCGGACTGACGGTCGCGGCTGGGGCCGTGGCTTTCAGGACCAGGGCATTCGAGGTGGTCTCTTGACGGTGACGTCGATCGGAGGTCATCACTCGTGATGACCGCAGAGCGAAACGGTTATGTCCTCCTGGAGGACGGCACGCGCTTCGACGGCGACTGGGTCGGGGCGGACGAGCACGCCACCGGCGAGGTCGTCTTCACCACCGGGATGTCGGGCTACCAGGAGTCGATGACCGACCCGTCGTTCGCGCGCCAGCTGATCACCTTCACGTACCCGCACATCGGCAACTACGGCGTCTCCGAGACCGCGATGGAGTCCGACCGCGTGTGGGCACGTGCGGCGATCATGCGCTCGGCCGTCAACTACGAGGACGCCCCGGATGCCGAGCGCGGCTGGCTGGACTGGCTGACCGACTGCGGCATCCCGGCGATCAGCGGCGTCGACACGCGCGCGCTCGTGCGCCACATCCGCGACGCCGGCGCGATGCGGGGCGGCGTCTTCGGG
>JAWVFZ010000186.1:0-4528 GCA_033855555.1 Solirubrobacteraceae bacterium | reverse complement strand
CGATCAACCCCGGGGCCGCCAACGGCCTGCAGTCATGCACCGACGCGCAGTTCGCCAAGGGCACGCATGACCCGATCGCGTGCCCGGCCGCATCGGGCATCGGCACCGTGACCATCGCGACGCCGGTCCTGCCCGATCCACTGACCGGAACGATCTTCCTCGGCGAGCCGAAGCCCGACGACCCGTACCGGCTGTTCCTCGAGGCCCACGGATTCGGCCTCACGATCCGCCTCGCGGGCTCGGTGCGCCCCGATCCCCAGACCGGCCGCCTGACGGCCAGTTTCGCCGGGACCCCGCAGGTGCCGTTCACCGACTTCACGCTTCAGTTCTCCGGCGGCCCGGCGGCCACGCTCGCCACGCCGCTGGCCTGTGGCCCGGCGACGACGACGAGCGCGCTCACCCCGTACTCCGGTGCCCCCGCCGCGACGCCGACCAGCGTGTTCACCGTCGACGCCGACGGGGCCGGTGGCGCATGCCCGCCCACGCCGTTCACGCTGGGCTTCACGGCGGGCACGGCCGATCAGCACGCCGGCAGCTTCTCGCCGTTCACCCTCACCGTCACCCGTGACGACCGCCAGAACCTGCTGTCGCGCCTGTCGGTGCGCGAGCCGCCGGGGTTGCTGGGGATGCTGTCGGCGGTTCCGCAGTGCGGCGCCGACGCCGCGGCTGCGGGCACCTGCCCGGACGACACGCGCGTGGGCACCTCCTCCGTCAGGTCGGGCGCGGGCCCTCAGCCATTCGCCCTCTCCGGGCCCGTCTATCTGACGGGGCCCTATGGCGGGGCTCCCTTCGGGCTGGCGATCGCGATCCGCGCGCTCGCAGGCCCGTTCGATCTCGGCACCGTCATCGTGCGCGCCGCGATCCATGTCGACCCGTCGGATTCGCACCTCACGATCGACGCCGATCCGCTGCCCCAGATCCTGCAGGGCATCCCGCTGCGCCTGCGCGAGGTGACGGTCGCAATCGATCGCCCGGGCTTCATCTTCAACCCGACCAGTTGCGGCCCGCTCGCGATCGGCGGCACGCTCACCGCCGTCGACGGCACCGTGCAGGAGGTGTCGGCACCATTCCAGGCGACCGGCTGCGACGCGCTCCCGTTCAGCCCCAAGCTGTCCGCGACCGCCAACGGCAAGACGTCGGAGAAGAACGGCGCCGGGCTGAAGGTCACCCTCCAACAGCCGGTCGGCCAATCCAACGTCCACTCGGTCTCCGTGCAGCTGCCCAAGCGGCTCACCGCCCGCGGCTCGACCGTCACGGGCGCGTGTCTGGAGGCGACCTTCCGCGCTGACCCGAGCGCCTGCGCCGGGGCGCGGGTCGGCACCGTTTCGGCGGCGACGCCCGTGCTGACGACCCCGCTGGGCGGCCCGGTCTATCTCGTGGCGCACGCGGCGGGCCTGCCGACGCTCGAGGCGTTGCTCCAGGGCCAAGGGCTCAACATCGATCTCAGCGGGACGATCAAGTTCACGACGATCGGGCTCAACTCGACCTTCGAGACCGTCCCGGACGTGCCGATCACGAGCTTCGTCCTCGACCTGCCCACAGGGCCGCATTCTGCGCTCGCGGCGAGCAAGGGCGTGTGCGGCGGCGCGCTCACGATGCCGACGACCATCATCGGCCAGAACGGCGCGCGCGTCGATCAGGCGACGAAGATCGCGGTGACCGGCTGCGGGCTGAAGGTCATCCGCTCGAGCGTGAAGGGCGCCGTCGCGACGGTCGTCGTGCAGGTGTCGCGCGCCGGCACGCTGACGGCGCGCGCCAAGAACCTGCGCAAGACGAACCGCAAGGTCACCAAGGGCGGCAACGTGACGCTGAAGTTGCGCCTTTCGAAATCAGGACAGGCCTTGCACACGCGCCGCCACCGCGCACACCGCAAGCTCAACGTGTCCGTAACGCTGCGCCTCGGATCGCTCAAGGCGAGCCGCAAGCTCGTCTTCAAGTAGCAGCGCTTCGAGCGGACAGCGCGGTGGAGAAGTCCCACGCAGTCGGGGGCATGACTGCGAGATGTTGCGCTAAGCGAAACATCTGTAGTCCATGCGCCACCCGCTTCCCCGCTTCGCAGGCCAAGCGACAGCGGTCCGGCGTCACGTCAGCAGGAGAGCTACGCACGGCGTCTCCGCTTCCTGCCGCCGTGCAACCACGATCCCGGCCTGCCAACCCGGCGCGCGTCCGGCTGTCGGGGGCTGAATCGACTCGATGTCCATCCCGCTGCGGGCGATCAGCCAGGCGGTCACCGAGTTCGAATTCCACATGTCGCCGGTCTCGAGATCATCGCGACCCCACACGGGCGTTGGCACCTGCGGGACCAGATCGAGCACCCGCTGTGCGAAAGCTCGTTCGTCAGTTAGTCGCCGCGGGCTCCCAACGGCCTCGCCGACGTCGGGGATATGCCCGTCGCGCCAGCGACGGATCTCGTATCGAAAGATCCGAAACCGGCCTGCCGAGCGGGTCCCGACAGGACCCTCCGCTACAACCCCGCGTTGCCCGCCGCCGGCGTCACGGACCGGCGCCATCTCGATGACGAACCGTGTCGCCGCGACACGGACTTCGAGCGCCGAGTGGTACAGGTCACATGCCGGTCGCCGCTCCGCCCGCGCCGCCGCCGCCTCGAACACGCGACCGTTGAGTCGGACGAAATGTCCGCCAGCACCGAGCGGCAACCAGTACAGGTCGACAGCGGCGCTCTCGCGACCTGCCGCGGCGTTGAAGGGGGTGTCGATTTCAGAGGTCGCCACGCGTCAACGATTCCAGGGCGTGGCCCGGTGCACATCCGAAGCAAGCCGCAGCGGTCACGCGGCAACTACTACGGGAAGGGGTCTGCCGCGCCTACCTGAACGCGTACCCGCACCCCGCGCACGCGCGAGCGTCGAGCCGCACGTCGGAGTCGCAGCGCGGGCAGGGCCGTGCCATGGGCCGGGCCATCGCCATGGTGCCGAGCGCCACGAGGACCGCGATGCCGACGAGCACGAGGTAGATGACCAGGGGGTTCATGGTCGGTGACGATCGCAGCGCGCAGGCGCGGCGTCGTCGGGCGGTCGGCCGATCTCGCGTCCTCCGCGCGGAGGGGACACGTTGGTCCTGGCGGGGGAGGGGATCCCCGAAATACCCAAAAGAGGTGATGCGGCGCAGCGCCCGGATTGCCGATAGGAACCGGGATGACGCGTCGTGTGCTGGTCGCCCTGGCTCTCGCGCTTGGAGCCACCGCGGCTCCGGCGTCCGCCTCGCTGGTCGCCGACCAGTGGGCGCTCGCTCCTTCCGGCCCCCTGCGCGCTCCTCTGGCGTGGCTGCAGTCGACCGGCGCCGGCGCCACCGTCGCCGTCCTGGACACCGGCGTCCAGCTCGACCGCGCCGAGCTGCGCGGCCGCATCTGGACCAACCCGAACGAGATCCCCGGCAACGGCCGCGACGACGACGGCGACGGCGTCATCGATGACGTCCACGGCGCGGACTTCGTCAATGGCGACGGCGTGCCCGCCGACGACGAGGGCCACGGCACCCACATCGCGGGGATCATCGCCGCCCGCGGGATGGTCGAAGGCCTCGCCCCGGGCGCGACGATCCTGCCGGTGAAGGTCCTCGACGCCGACAACGCCGGCAACGCGCACTGGCTTGCGGAAGGCATCGCCTACGCCGTCGCGCGCGGGGCGCGGATCCTGAACGTCTCGGTCAACGGCGACGGATCGAGCACGGAGCTCGAGGCCGCCATCCGCGACGCCGAGGCCGCGGGTGCGGTCATCGTCGCCTCCGCCGGCAACGACGGGCGCAATCTCGCCTCGCAGCCCTCATACCCCGCCTCCTACCCTGAGGCGGCAGTCGTCGGCGTCGGCGCAACCGATGCTCGCGGCAGGCGCGCCGGGTTCTCCAACCGCGGCCCCGGGGTGGACGTCACCGCGCCCGGCGACGACATCCTCTCGCTCGGCTCGCCGGGCTTCGCCTACCGCTCCGGGACGTCGATGGCTGCCGCATATGTGTCCGCGACGCTGGCGCTGCAGGCGGCGGCCGCTCCGGGCGTCCCGATGACCACGCTGCGCGGTGCGCTGCTGGCAAGCCTGCGTCGAGGCCTCCGACTCGACGCGGCGCGCGCCGTCCATGCGGTCAAGCCGAAGGCCACCCGAGCTCACCGGCGCGCGCGGAATCGCGCCACGCGCCGCGCCGCCCGCCGAGCAGCGCGACGGTGAGCACGCCCGCAGCCGCGGCCGCGGACGCCACCCAGAACGCCGCCGGGTAGCCGGCGAGCGACGCGACCGCGCCCGCCATCGGCGCGCCGAGTCCGAAGCCCACGTCGAAGAACGCGGTGAAGGTGCCGAGCGCGGCGCCGCGCCGGTGCTCGGGGATCGAGCTGATCGCGACGAGTGCGAGCGACGGGAACAGCAGCGAGAAGCCCCAGCCCATGACGATCCCACCGGCCAGCGCGACGGGCAGGCTGTGCGCCAGCGCCAGCAGCGCGAGCCCGACCGCCTCGGCACAGCCGGCTGCCGCGGCCGCGCGCAAGGGCCCTAGCGTGTCCGGCAGGCGCCCCGCGATCAGGCGG
>JAWVFZ010000185.1:0-4006 GCA_033855555.1 Solirubrobacteraceae bacterium | reverse complement strand
ACACGCCGAGGCCGCCGGCGGCGCCCCAGATGAGCACCTTGTGGCCGGCCTGGATCTTGGCGCGGTCGAGGAGCATCCGGTAGGCCGTGAAGTAGGTCAGGCCGTAGGAGGCGGCCTCCTCCCAGGCGAGCGCCTTGGGCTTGGGCAGCAGCTGCTGGGCCTGGACCTTGGTGAACTGCGCGAACGAGCCCCAGGTCGTCTCGTAGCCCCAGATCCTCTGCGACGGCGCGGCGAGCGGGTCGAGGCCGTGGACCTCGACGTCCTCGTAGGAGGCCTGGTTGCAGTGGATGACGACCTCGTCGCCGGGCTTCCAGCGGGTGACGCCCTCGCCGACCTTCCAGACGATGCCCGACGCGTCCGAGCCGCCGATGTGGTGGCCGTACTCGGGATGGTCGCCGTAACCGAAGACGGAGACCGGCTGTCCGAGCGCCGCCCAGACGTTGTTGAAGTTCACGCCGGCCGCCATCACGCGGACGATGACCTCGAATGCGCCGGGCTCAGGGACCTCGATCTCCTCGAGCTGGAAGGCGTCCTTCGGCTCGCCCTCGCGCTCGGCGCGGATGACCCAGGCCGCCATCGTCTTTGGCAGTTCGCCCGGCTCGGTGTCGACTTGGGACACCTGCGTCAAATCAACAGCCACTTGTTCAGACCTTCCTCGTGCTTCGTTGAGAGGCGCTGATCGTATCCATCACCCGGGTGCCAGGTCGCGGCACAGGGTGTCCGCCACGACCCGCGCAACGGCCTGGATCGTGACCATCGGATTGACGCCTGGCGCGGTGGGCAGCGCGGAGGCGTCGCAGACCGCCACGCGGGGGGCGGCACGCAGGCGGCCGACGGGGTCCAGCAAGGCCCCGGCGAGCGGGACGCTGGCCATCGGATGCACCGACCCGTGGGCGTGGGCCGTGTAGATCCGCTGCGCCCCGGCCGCTTCCAGGATCGCCGTGGCCCCCGCGATGCCCTCGCGCAGGTGCGCGGCGTCGTGCGCCGAGAGCGCGTAGTCGGCGACGGGCGCGCCGCCGCGCGTCGTGCGCACGACCCCGGGGTCGCGGTCGCGCGCCTGAATGGCGATCGCCACCGTTCGCGGCAGCGCGCGCATGAGCTCGAAGTGGTCCTCGGCCGAGCCGAACGGTGCGGCTTGCGCCAGCGTTCCCGGGTGGAGGGGAAGCGTCATGTAACGCACGCCGTGACCCTCGCCGTCGAGGTCGCTGTGCTGACCGGACCAGACCGCCTGCATCACGCCGCTCCAGGGCTCGACGTTCTCGGCCATCTGGCCGTAGACGAATGCGCACGGGTGCAGCCGCAGCCCGGTGGCCGCGTGAGGGGCGAGCCCCGACCGCGCGAGCAGCGCGGGCGTATGCAGCGCGCCCGCCGCGCAGACGACGGCGCGAGCGCGGATTCGCAGCGCCCCGCCGTCCGCCGCGCGCGCCACCACGCCCGTCACGGCGCCGTGGCGGTGCTCGATGCGCTTGACGAGCGTGCGATCCAGGATCCGCGCGCCGCGCGCGGTCGCATCGGTCAGCCACGTGACGGGCGCCGAGCGCTTCGCGTCCTGCGGGCAGCCCCACCCGCATGAGCCGCACGTCGCGGGCGTGCAGCCGCGCGCGTTGCGCGGCACGACGGCGTGATGCCAGCCGAGCGCGGCGAGGCCGCGACGGAGCACCTCGTCGCGCGGCGAGGCGACGCTGTCGCCCGTTCCGATCTCCAGCCGCGACCAGACCGCGTCCAGCTCGGCGTCGAAGGCCGGCCCTGACGCAGCCTCTGCGCCGAGCGCCGCCCAGGCGTCGCGAACGGGCTGGGGTGTGCGAAAGCAGGACGTGTAGTTGACGACGGTCCCGCCGCCGACGCAGGCCCCGCTCGCCACGCCGATCCCGCGGTCGCGCGTCGTGACGGCCTCGAGCAGCCGGCTGCCGGTTCCCGCCGCACCGACGCCCAGGTGACCGCCGCGCTCGACGACCACGACCTCGAGCCCGGCCTCGGCCAGCACTGCCGCCGCGGCGGCGCCACCGGCGCCCGAGCCGACGACGACGACGTCGCACGAGAGGTCACCGGACGGCGGCGGTGCGGACACCGAGGCGCGATCCCGAGCGGCGGCCGGTCCGGGATAGCCGATCGCCGCCCATCTGGCGTCGGGCACCGGCGCCGGCCGGGCTGGCGCGTAGGCGGCCGCAAGCGTCAGCTTGCGCAGGCCGTGGTAGGCGGCTCGCAACGCCGGGATGCGGCTGTGATGCCATCGCGGCAGGCGCCGCGCGGCGCCCCGCCCGAGCAGCACCAGCGCCAGACGGGCGAACACGCGGTCGGTGCTACGGCTGAGCCCGTCCAGCTCGATGTCCAGCGCTGCCGCGACGACATCCGGGCCTTCGCCGGCGACAGCCGGGGCGAAGCTGGCGGCGACCGCTCGGCGCGCGGCGGCCCGCCGGCCGCTCACGCCGCCTCGCGCGCCTCGGCGACGGCTCCGGCGCGCCTCAGCCGCGCGAACGTCGTCAGCGCCTGGCCGACGACCTGGTCCATGTCGAGGTACTGATAGCGGGCAAGGCGCCCGACGAACACGACACCACGCTCGCGCGCGGCCAGCCGGCGGTAGCGCCGATAGAGCTCGCGGTTCTCGGGGCGCGGTACCGGATAGCAGGGCTCCCCGTCGGCGACCGGGTGCTCGACCGCGACCGTCGACCAGTCGTGCACCTGCCCCGTCAGGTGGCGGTACTCGGTCGTGCGGGTGTAGGGCACGTCCTCGCTCGGGAAGTTCAGCTGCGCGACGGGCTGGACGAGGCCGCCGCCGGGCGTGTGGTGGTGGCGCATCTCGAACTCGACGCTGCGGTAGGGCAGCGCTCCCAGCCGCCGCCCGAAGTAGCGGTCGATCGGCCCGGTGTAGACGAGCAGGTCGCGATCGATCTCCCGGTCGGCCTCCTCGAAGGACGTGCCCAGGCGCAGGTCGATCCCCGGGTGGTCGAGCAGGCGCTCGAACAGCGCCGCGTAGCCGTCGCGCGGCATGCTCTGGAACGGGTCCAGCGACCAGCGGTCCTCCTCGTCGAGGCGCACCGGGATGCGCGCGCACACCGATGCGTCGAGCTCCGAGGGATCCAGCGCCCAGTGCTTGCGCGTGTACCCGCGGAAGAAGCGCTCGTAGAGATCGCGGCCCAGCCGGCTGAGGACCACGTCCTCCGACGTCGCGATCACTTCGCGCTGCTCGGCGCGTGCGTCCAGGAAGGCGCTCATCTCGAGCTCGTCGGCCAAGTGCAGGCCGTAGAGCTCGTTGACCGTGCGCCGGTTGACCGGGAACGGCAGCAGCCGCCCCTCGAGCGACGCCATGACACGGTGCTCGTAGGGCCGCCACTCGGTGAACTGCGAGAGGTAACGCCAGACGACCGGCGCGCGCGTGTGGAAGATGTGGGGCCCATAGCGGTGACAGAGGACGCCCCTGTCGTCGAGGTGGTCGTGCGCGATGCCGCCGATGTGCGGGCGCTCGTCGATCACGCACACGCGCTGGCCGCAGCGGCTGGCCAGCCGCTCGGCGAGCACGGCGCCGGCGAAGCCCGCGCCGACCACGAGCGTGTCGTAGCGATCTACAGCTGCAGCCATGCCGTGCGCGCGGGGTAGAGCTCGGGGCGCGCGCGCCAGAAGCGGCGGCGGCGCGCGACGACGCCCGAGACGTCCGGCCCGCGCACGAAGCGCAACGGGCTCACGAAGTCGACGAGGTTGCGCCGGTACAGGCGCGACACCGGCGCGCGCACGGGGGCGCGGGCGCGCAGCCCGGCGCGCGCGCCCTCGACGACCGCGGGCAGCGATCCGATCGTGCGCCGGTCGGCCAGGGCGCGCAGCAGCGCCATCGTCGCGACGTTCACGACCGCGCCCACAGCGTCCCGCGGCCGCAGCAGCTTCGCCGCGATGTAGGCGAGGTTACGCGTGTTGGTGCGGTGGAAGAACGGCGTCAGGCGCGACGCTGGAACGGTCATGTGGGCGGCGACGATCTCGGGCATCGTGAGGTGGCGCAGCCCGCGGTCCAGCAGCC
>JAWVFZ010000184.1:0-6713 GCA_033855555.1 Solirubrobacteraceae bacterium | reverse complement strand
GAGGGCATCCACCTGCGCGGCTTCGCCCAGATCGACCCGCTCGTCGCCTACAAGAACGAGGCCTTCGAGCTCTTCCGCGACCTGATGAACACGATCTGGTCGGACTTCGCGCGGATGATCTTCCACGTCGAGGTCGAGGTGGAGGGCCAGAGCGGCAACGGGGCCGAGCAGTACGACCCGTCCACGAGCACCGGCGGGGCGCGCCAGATCTCCTACTCGGGCGGCGTCGGCACCGCGCAGCCGAGCGCGCTGACCGCGGCTGCCGCGGGGGCCGGAATCGCGCCTGCGGGCTATGCCGACGCCGAGTACGCCGAGGAGGCCCCGCTGCCGGTCGTCGAGCAGCGCCGGGTCGACGAGTCCGAGCAGATCGGCCGCAACGACCCGTGCTGGTGCGGGTCGGGCCAGAAGTACAAAAAGTGTCACGGCGCGTGACCCGCCGCTAGATTCTCCGCCGCATGGCGGATTCGCCACGGTCTCTGCCCGCTCTGGGCGGCACGCCTACGGAACGCGCGACGATGTCACGCGGGCTCGCGTTCCTGTTCGCCGCCGGCGCGGCGCTCGTCGGCATCTCGCTGTTGCTGCCCCACAGCAGCAACACCAACGAGGGCGCCCTGCTCGTCGCGGTCGCCGTCGCGGCGCTGACGGTTCCGGGCCTGCTACGTGCGGCGGAGCGGGTGTCGGTGGGCGCGCTCCAGGCCGTGCTCGCCCTCGGAACAACGCTCATCGCCGTCTGCGTGGTCTATGGCGGCGACAGCGCCAGTGCGTATCCGTTGATGTTCGTTTGGGTCGCGCTGTATGCGGGCTATGTGTTCACGCCGCAGGCGGCCGTCGCCGAGACGGTCTTTGCTGCGGCGGCCTGCGGTGCGGCCTTCCTGATCGAGGACGACACGCGGGCCCCGTCCGTGCACTGGCTGATGGCGGCGGGGACGATTGTTGTCGCCGTGGTGCTGGTCATGAGCCTGACGCGCCGGGTCCGCGCCCAGCAGGCCGATCTCGCCACGGTTGCGCGCATGGCCAACGGCCTCGCGGACATGACGGACTACGCCGCGGCGACCTGCGCAAACCTCCGCGCCTCCGCACGCGCGGACGCGGTGATCCTGCTCGAACCCCTCCCGGGCGCCGCCGAGCTGTCGGTCACTGCCGCCTCGGGGTCGGTTGGCTCCCAGCGGCTGTTCGACAGCGAGCGCGCACGCGAGGGTCTCCTGCGCGCGCTGCACACCGGGCGGCCCAGGACCCTCCAGCGCGAGCTGCCCGCTGAATGGTCGCTCGGGCGCTGGACGATGGGCAGCGTCGTCGGCCACGCCCAGCCGATCATCCGTGACGGCCGTGCGGTCGGCGTGCTCGCGCTCGGCTACGCGCGCGCGCGGCGCAGCGTGCCCGAGCGGGCCGCGACGGCGGCGCTGCTGTTCGCGGCCGAGGCCAGCGTCGCGATGGAGCGCGCCCAGCGCCTCGCGCGCGACCGCGAGCGCCGTGCGCTGGACATCAACGACAACATCGTGCAGGGGCTGACGGTCGCCAAGTACGCCATCGGGCAGGGCCACGTATCCGAGGGCCTGCGGGCGATCGACGACACCCTGCGACGCGCACGCCAGCTCATCACCGACCAGCTCACCGACGCAACCGCCAGCCAGGGCGGCCCCCGGCCCGGCGATCTCGTGCGCGAGTCGCGCGTCGAAGGCCTCAGCGCGGACGACGACGACTCGTCGTCGTCGTCCGCGCCTCTGCCGGGTCGCTAGACCCGGTTGGTCGTGGCGCGCCGCACGGTCACGCCGAGCAGCAGGGCCGCGAGGCCGAGGATCGCGACCATGATCGTGTCGGCGCCGGTGAACGGCAGCCCGCTCGAGTCGGCCTTCCGCGTCTCCAGCGCAGCGGGAGCGCTGCTCGCCAACCTGGCGCGGCCGGACGTGGTCTCGCCGAGAACGCTGATCTGTCCGGGCGCGCCGGACGAGTCACTGGTCTGCGCGCCGAGCACCTGACCCGTCGACGCTGGCGTCGTCGAGGACCCGGTCGCGGGCGCCGCGAGGGCCTGCTCCTGTCGCTGTGCCGCAGGCTGCTGCTGCCCCGCAGGCTGCTGCTGCGCCGCGGTCGCTGCCGTCGGGCAGCCGCCCGCCGGCGCTGGGATGATGTCGCGACCGTCCTGGTGGCGTGCGTGCGCCGGGATGGCGTTGTTGGAGATCGTGATCGTCACGTAGGGGTTCGTCGCCGAGCCCGTGGCGTGGCAGATCGTCGTCTTGCCGGCCTTTGCGTGCGAGTTGGTCGGCGGCGAGGTCTGGCTCTCAGCCTTCGCATTGCCCCGGCCCTGGGTCTTCACCTTGCCCTGGCCATCGGGCCTCGGCGTGTGCTTGACCTTCAGGTGGCCCTTCGCCTTGCCCTTTGCCTGATGCTTCGGCTGGGCCGGCGTCGGGGGCGTCGCCGCCGTCTGCTGCTGCTGCTCCGCGGGCCTGCCCTGCCCGTTGGAGCCGTCATGCGGAACGCCGCCCTTGTCTGCGAACGCGTTCGGCACTGCGAACGCGGCCACGCCAACCAGCGTGGCCAGGAAGCCCTTGCGAGCCATGTCACTCCTTATTCAAACGATGGATTGCACGTACCCGATGTGCCTGCGTCCAGTTGAACGCGCGTGTTCGGCCGAGGTTGGGAGGATTGTCACAAGCTCGAGCGGGCTGTCCGGGCGCGGACACGGCGGCCGGAGCGATACGCTCAAGCGGATGGCCACCGCTCCGTCATCAGAGCCGACGCCGCAGCGCCTTGCGGCGATCCGCGATCAGCTCAAGCTGCTCGCGGACTACCTTTGACCCGGCTGAGCTGAGCCGGCGTGTCGCCGAGCTGGAGGGCCGCATGGGCGAGCCGGGGTTCTGGGACGACCAGGCCACCGCCGCCAAGGTCTCCGCCGAGCATGCCCGGACCGCCAGGAAGATCGAGTCGTTCGCGGGCCTGCAGGCCGACGTCGACGATCTCGACGGGCTCGTGGAGCTCGCCGAAGAGGATCCGGCCGTGGCCGCCGAGGTCGAGGAGCAGTTCGCCTCGGTCGAGGAGCGGCTCGCCGCGCTGGAGGAGGAGCGGCTGTTCTCCGGGCCATATGACGCAGGCGACGCGCTGGTGACCGTCAACGCGGGCGCCGGCGGCACCGACGCCCAGGACTGGGCCGAGATGGTGCTGCGGATGATGATGCGCTGGGCCGAGGGCCGCGGGTTCGGCGTCGAGCTGCTGGAGGCCAGCGCGGGGGAGGAGGCCGGCATCAAGTCGGCGACCTTCCGTGCCTCGGGCGAGAACGCCTACGGGCTGTTCAGCGCCGAGAAGGGCGTGCACCGGCTGGTGCGGATCTCGCCGTTCGACGCTGCGTCGCGCCGCCAGACGGCGTTCGCCGGCGTCGAGGTCGCGCCGGTCATCGAGGACGACGGCGACGTGGAGATCGACTCCGACGATCTGCAGGTCGACACCTACCGCGCCTCCGGGGCGGGCGGCCAGCACGTCAACAAGACCGACTCGGCCGTGCGCATCACGCACCGGCCGAGCGGGATCGTCGTGCAGTGCCAGAACGAGCGCTCGCAGTCGGCGAACAAGGACACCGCAATGAAGATGCTGCGCTCCAAGCTCGTCGAGCAACGCGAGCGCGAGCGCCGCGAGGAGATCGCACGGGCTCGCGGCGAAGCGCAGGACGTCAACTTCGGCTCGCAGATCCGCTCCTACGTGCTGCACCCCTACACGATGGTCAAGGACCACCGCACCAACCTCGAGGTCGGCAACGCGCAGTCCGTGCTCGACGGCGACCTGGACGGCTTCGTCCGGGCCTACCTGTTGAGTCAGAACTAGTGGAAGAGCAGCCCAGCGCCCCCTACCTGGACGCGGTGGTGGCCTACGGCTTCCGTGGGCCCGGTCGCTTCCACGTGCCCGGCCACAAGGGCGGCGAGGGCGCCGACCCCGGGCTGCGCCACGCGCTGGGCGACAACGCGCTGCTGATCGACATCCCGCAGGACATCCACGGGATCGACCTCGGGCCGTCGCCGACGCCCTACCAGGAGGCCGAGCGGCTGGCGGCGGAGGCGTATGGGGCGCAGCGCACCTGGTTTCTCACCAACGGCGCGACGCAGGGCAACCATGCCCTGATGCTCGCGCTCGCGCCGCTCGGCACGCGCGTCGTCGCGCAACGCAACTCGCACGCCTCGCTCGTGGACGGCCTCGTGCTGAGCGGCGGGGTTCCGTCGTTCGTCGCGCCGGAGTACGACGACGAGCTCGGCATGGCCCACGGGGTGACGCCACAGGCGCTGGCAGCGGCGCTGGACGCGGCGGTCGACGCGAAGGCGGCGTTCATCGTCTCGCCGACCTACTATGGGATGGCGGCCGACGTGGAAGGTTGCGCCGAGGTCGCGCATGCGCACGGGGTCCCGCTCGTCGTCGACCAGGCCTGGGGCCCGCACTTCGGGTTTCATCCGGACCTCCCACCGAGCGCGCTCGCGCAGGGCGCCGACGCGGTGCTGACGAGCACCCACAAGATCGTGGGCTCGCTCACGCAGAGCGCGATGCTGCACGTGGCCGCGACGGGCCGGGTCGACGTTGCCACCGTCGGGCGTGCGATGCGCCTGCTTCGCACGACGTCGCCTTCCGCACTCCTCTTGGCATCGCTGGACGCCGCGCGGCGCCAGCTCGCCGTGCACGGCGAGGCACTTCTGCACGAGACGATCGCCGCAGCGGCCAGGACACGCGCGAGGATGGCGAAGATCCCCGGCATCGCGCTGGTCGACGGCGACTTCGTCGGCCGCCCCGGCGTGGCCGGCTGGGACCCGATGCGCCTGGTGGTCGACGTGCGCGGCACCGGCTGCACCGGCTACGAGGTAGCCGAGGCGCTGCGCGTCGCCTACGACGTTCAACCTGAGCTGGCCACGCACGCGACGATGGTGCTGCTGCTGGGCATCGGGCAGTCGCCGGTATCGCTGGAGCGGGTCGCGGGCGACCTCGACGAGATCGTCAAGCGCATCGCCCGCGAGGGCACCGCCGACGCGCTCGTGCGCCCCACCAAGGCCCTCGAGAACGAGATGGCGGTGACCCCGCGCGAAGCATTCCTGGGCGAGGCGGAGATCGTCGGGGTCGACGAGGCCGTGGGCAGGATCTCGTGCGAGTCGATCGCGGGCTATCCGCCGGGCATTCCCGCGTTGCTGCCCGGCGAGCGCATCACCGCCGAGGCGATCGCCTACCTGCGCGAGCTGCGCGACGCCGGCGCGCGCCTGCATGGCGCGAGCGACCCGGCGTTCGAGACGATCACAGTCTTGCGCGACTAGGACGCCTCCCCCGGCGGGTTCAGCGCATGACGAGGACCGGCTTGCCCGTCACGCGGCGGGCTGCGAAGTCCTCGAGCGCGCTGGCGCCGTCCTCGAGGCGGTAGCGCTCGCCGACGACCGGACGCAGGTAGCCCTTGTCCAGCCAGCGGTGCAGGTCGCGTGCGGCGCGGACGGGCAGCTCGGGGTCCAGCGGCAGCATCCCGCCCCAGTTGACGCCGACCACCTCGAGGTGGCGCAGAAGCAGGCGGTTTGCCTCGACGGCTGGGATCGATCCGGCCGCGAAGCCGATCACCAGCAGGCGACCCTCAGGCGCCATGCAGCGCAGCGACTGCGCGAAGGCGTCGCCGCCGACCGGGTCGCAGACGACGTCGGCGCCGCGGCCGCCGGTCAGCTCGCGCGCCTCGGTGACCCAGTCGCCGCCGGCGTCGAGCGCGTGGTCGGCGCCCGCGGCCATCGCCACGGCCATCCGCTCGCGCCCGGTCGCTACGCCGATGATCGTCCCTGCGCCCAGGGCCCGGGCGACCTGGATGCAGGCGGTCCCGACGCCGCCGGCCGCGCCGTGGACGAGCACGCTCTCGCCCTCCTTCAGGCGACCGCGGCGGGTCAGCGCCAAGTGGGCGGTCTGGAAGTTCACGACGAAGCCCGCGCCGGCGTCGATGCTGGTCGCGTCGGGCAGCGGCATGGTCAGGAACACGGGCGCCGCAGCCAGCTCGGCCCAGCCGCCGAACGAGGTGCCCGCGGCCACGCGCATGCCCTCCTCGAAGCCCGACCCCGCGGGTGCGCTGCGCACGACGCCCGCGACCTCGAGCCCCGGGACGAACGGCAGCGGCGGGCGGATCTGATACTCGCCGCGGCAGATCAGGTGGTCGACGAACCCCACGCCGGCCGCGTGAACCTCGATCAGCACGGTGTCCTCGGCGGCCGCGGGCTCGTCGACCTCGTTCAGGTGCAGGCCCGATGGGCCGGTCTCGGATTCCAGCAGCAGCGCGCGCACAGCCGCACCATATCCTCGGGGGATGGAGCTCCAGGAGATCGTGCGCGCCGCGCTGGCCGAGGACGTCGGCAGCGGTGACGCGACCACGCTCGCAACCGTGGACGAGGGCGCGCGAGCGCGGGCGACCATCACCCAGAAGGCTCCGGGCGTCGTCTTCGGCTTCGCATGTGCAGAAGCGGCGTTCCGCGAGCTTGACCCGGAGGCCCGCATCGAGCGCCTGAGCCCCGAGGGCGCCTGGCAGGAGGCCGGCACGGGGGTCCTGCACATCGAGGGCGCCGCCAGCGCGCTGCTGACCGCCGAGCGCGTCGCGCTGAACCTGCTCCAGCGCCTGAGCGGCGTCGCGACGCTGACCGCGCGCTACGTGGAGGCGGTCGCCGGCACCGGTGTGCGCATCCTGGACACGCGCAAGACGACCCCGGGGCTGCGCGCGCTGGAGAAGGCGGCGG
>JAWVFZ010000183.1:0-4628 GCA_033855555.1 Solirubrobacteraceae bacterium | reverse complement strand
GTTCCGGCTGACCGAGCGCCCGGGCCCCGGCACGTGCGGGACCGGCACCGGCGCGCTCGCCAAGACGGCCTTCCGCGTGGAGCGCGACCACATCACCCAGTGGCTGCGCGTGCCGACCAGCGGCGAGTTGCAGCAGGGTCCGACGCAGCCGAGCTGACGCGGGCCGCCAGACGGTGGCCACCGGCGACTCCGCCTGAACGCGAGCCACTTCGCGGTGGTCAGCGCGGCCGTCCGACAGCCGGAGGTCGGCGCGCGAACGACGGGGCGTGCTCGGGCAGCACGCCGATCGCGACCAAATGCCCGGGGATCGCCTGAAGCCGGGGGTGCCGCCGCAGCAGCCCAGCCAGCCGCGCCGGCACGCGGGGGCCGTCGCCGGGGCGGAGGTCTCCGTTGAGCACCGGCTCGAAGACACACCGGTGCAACAGGGCCTGTAGCGACTGCGTCAGGACCGTCGGCGCCCACCGGCGCGCCTGCACGCGCGCCAGGTCGCGAAGACGGACCTCGTCGCGGCGCAGCGGCGCGGCGAGGTACCGTGCCGCCGCCACGGCGTCCTGGATGGCGAGATTGATTCCCACCCCGCCGATCGGGGACATCGCGTGGGCCGCGTCTCCGATGCACAGCAGTCCCGGGTCAAACCAGCGCGGCATGCGATCCAGGCGCACGGAGAGCAGCTTGACGTCATCCCAGGAGCGCACTGCGCCGATGCGATCTGCGAACTCCGGAGCGAGCGCGGCAACGCGCGTGCGGAAGGCCTCGATGCCTTCCGCGCGCAGCCGCGCGTCGCTGCCCTTGCGGAACTCAAAGGCGATCTGGAAGTAGCTGCCGCGGTCGACCACGACGAGCACGGCGCCGTTGCCCACCCGCACGTCGAGGCCCCGAAGCTCGCCCTCGTGGCGGGGAAGGCGGAACCACCAGACGTCCAGCGGCACCCCGAACTCGCTCACGCGCAGCCCGCTCGCGGCCCGCACGGTGGACGTCCGGCCGTCGCACGCGACCGTCAACGCTGCGCGCAGCTCGCCGTCGCGGCCGTCGGCGTCGCGGTATTCCACACCGACCGCCCGGCCGTGCTCGCGCAGCAGCCCGGTGACCTCGGCGCCCATGCGCAGGGTGAAGCACGGCTCCCGCCGACCGGCATCGGCCAGCAGGTCCAGCAGATCCCACTGCGGCACCATCGCGATGTGGTTGTGCGGCCCAGGCAGCAGGCCGAGATCGACCGCGAGGCTCATCCCCGACGGCAGCGGTACCTCCAGGCGTTGCACCACCCGGTGCGGTATCGCCGCGAACCGCTCGCCGAGGCCGAGCTCGTCGAGCAGCGTCAGGGTCGACGCGTGCACGGTGTCGCCGCGAAAGTCGCGCAGGAAGTCCTCGTGCTTCTCCAGGACCGTCACCGGAACGCCGGCGCGGGCGAGCGTGACCCCAAGCATCATCCCGGCGGGGCCTCCACCGACGACACAGCAGCCGGTCCGTTGCATCCCGCGTCAGCGTGACGCGCTTGCCCCAAAAGGCGGGTTCCCCGCCGCCCCCTGGGCCTCGACTCAGTAGATCGTCCTGGCGCGGGCGCCCCGCCACATGGCCGCCGCCCCGGCCACCGCGCCCGCGAAGCCGGCCGTGTAGGTCAGCGGCACCATCCCCCACGAGTAGCGCGGCAGCCCGCCATGCAGAGCGGCCGTCCCGATGGCGACGCAGACGCCGGTGCTGATCAGCGCGGCGCACGCGATCCGGCGCCGCCGCGAGCCGATCAACAGCGCGAGCAGGACGGTGAACCCGTGGATCGAGAACATCCACCAGCGATTGGTCAGCCACTCGCCGACGCTCCAGACCGAGTGCGTGAAGCTGGTGTCGTTCGCGCCTGCCCGGGGCAGATGGGGCTCGGCGAGCGCTGCCGTGCCCCGCGTCTCGTAGAAGAAGCGATCGCTCAGCTGCAGCGTCTTCCACGCGTAGCCGAACGGGTGCTTGAGGATCGAGTGCACCGCGAGTGACCGCTCGCGCTGCATCGCCTCGCGCGAATTGATGCCGCGCACGCGCTCGAGCGCCTGCAGGCCGGTGACGTAGGTGCGCTGCGGGATGTGGCCTTCGGCCATCCCCTGCACGGCGTCGGTGACGATCTGGCCGTCGCGCGTGTCGGTCGGGATCGGCCGCCCGCCGATCTCGAACTCGCGCACGAACAGCGTCGCCCCTGATTGCGCGGTGAGCGAAGGCTCGCCATAGGAGATCATCGACTGCAGCAGGAACGGGCCCACGACGAGCGCGAAGCCCGCGGCCACCAGCAGCGTGCCGCGCAGCACGGCGCGGCGGGGCCCGCCGGCGAACGCCAGCGTGATCGGCACGGCGAGCACCGCCAACTCCGCGACGGGCTTCGTCAGCGTCGCCGCCCCGAGGACGACACCCGCCGCGGCAAGCCACCACCAGCGCCGCTCGGCGGCCGGTCGCAGCGCGCTCGACGCAAGGATGATCACGAACGCGATCAGGAGCGCGCCGAGCAGGAAGTCCGGCAGCGCCTCGTCCTCGACGATGAACATCACCGGCGAGAGGGCGAGCAGGGCGCAGCTGAGGATCGCCGTGACGGGGTCGATGGCGCGCCACGCCCACAGCAGGACGGCGGCGGCGATCGCGAGGCCCAGGAGGTGCTGGACGACGACGAGGTTCACCTCGCGCACGCCGCCGAGGTGGTCCGTGAGCCAGACGAACATCGAATAGCCCGGCGTCCCGCGGTCGGTCCCGCTGGCGGCGAAGAAGTGCCCGGCGTTCATCTGGTCGGTGATCGCGAAGTAGGCGATCGTGTCCGTATCGAGCTGTGGCGAGACGCGGTTGACCATGAACGGCCACCGCATGCCGAGTCCGACGAGCAGCAACGGCGCGAGCAGCAAGGCGTGCAGCGGCGGAAATCTGAGGCGCCTCCAGCTCATTCGCCGGGCATTCTGCCGGGCGCGCCCGCGGAAGGCGCACTCGATCGCAAAAACGACTTGCTGAAAAACGGTGAACTGCGACACAGAGCCGCAATCGGCGGCTACCGTGGCCGGCCATGTCCGACCTGCACGACCCGGAACACGCCGAGCGCCTGGAGCAGCTCGCCCCCGATGACTACCTGCGTCGCCGCGACTTCCTGGCGCGCACCGCGCTGACGGCCGGGCTCGCAGCCTCGTTCGCCACGGTCCTGCCCTCCGACACGCTCGTCGCCGAGGCAGCGCGGCGACAGCGCGCGCGCCCGCTCCCCGACCCGCGCAACCTGCCGATCGACACGATCGTCGTGCTGATGATGGAGAACCGCTCCTTCGACCATTACCTGGGGTGGCTGCCCGGCGCAGATGGCCGCCAGGCCGGGCTGAGCTACGCCGACAAGAACGGGGTGGTCCATCAGACCCAGCGCCTGACGCCGGACTTCCAGGGCTGCGGGCACCCGGACCCCGACCACTCGTGGGACGGCGGCCGCACGCAGCTCAACGGCGGGCGCTGCGACGGCTTCCTGCGCTCGGGCGACAACGACGTCTTCTCGATCTCCTACTACCAGGAGGGCGACCTCGGCTTCATCCAGGACGCCGCTAAGACGTTCACGACGTTCGACCGCTTCCACTGCTCGCTGATGGGCTCGACGCTGCCCAACCGCGAGTACATGTGGGCGGGCGAGTCCTACGGGCAGGCCGACAATGCCCTGCCGCCGCAGACGCAGTACACGACGGGCTTCCCCGACAACACGATCTTCGCCGCGCTCGACAAGGCGGGCGTGTCGAACCGCTATTTCTTCAACGACGTGCCGGTGAGCGCCCTGTGGGGGCCCAAGCGCCTGGCGAACTCGGGGCCGATCGCCGAGTACTACGCGCGCTGCGCGACCGGGACGCTGCCGCATGTGAGCTACGTGGACCCCAACTTCGGCGGCAGCGCAGGCGAGGGGCCCGGTCTGAGCGGCGACGAGCACCCGCACGGCGACGTGCGCACCGGCCAGGCGTTCATGGCCGACGTCGTCCACGCGTTCATGGAGTCACCGCAGTTCAAGCGCGGCGCGCTGTTCATCACCTACGACGAATGGGGCGGCTTCTTCGACCACGTCGGGCCGCCGCGCGTCCCGGACCAGCGCAACGACGCCGACATCACCAAGGACTTCGGCCTGATGGGCTTCCGGATCCCGACGATCGCCGTGTCGCCGTGGGTCAAGCGCGGCCATGTCGAGCACTCGATCTACGGATTCGAGTCCATCCTCAAGATGATCTGCTACCGCTTCGGCCTGCCGGCGCTCAACACCCGCGTCGCGCACGCGAACAACATCGCGCGCTCGTTCGACTGGAGCCACAAGCCGCGCCTGGAGGTGCCCGACCTGCCGCGGCCCGAGCACGTGGTCTCCCAGCCCTGCCTCGGCAACCCGGCCGGCGCGCAGGCCGTGCGCGCGAGCGACCACGACCTCCTGGACCTCGTCACGAGCGGCTACCTCGAGCGCATGGGCTACGACTACACGCCGTCGTCGGCGGCCTCGACGTTCCGCGAGCCGGCGAAGGTGGTCTCCGCGCTGGTGTAGGGGAGGCGACGCGACCGACGAATGTTGCGCTGAGCGAAACATCTCTCAGCCATGCGTTAAGCCCGGCCGCTTGTAACGAAACCCCCCGTCACCGTGGGTTTCGTCACTCACGCGCCACGAC
>JAWVFZ010000182.1:0-3150 GCA_033855555.1 Solirubrobacteraceae bacterium | reverse complement strand
CGAGATGCGCTGCTCGGCCCGCCGCAGGCGTGCGGCGGACATCATCTCCATCGCGCGGGTGATCTTCTGGATGTTCTTGACCGACCCGATGCGGTTCTGGACGTCCCGCTGGCTCACTGCGTGGCCGTCCTTCGTCCCGCGTGCGCGCGGGGGCGCACAGGAGTAAGCGGATCAAGGACGCAGGGCGCAGCCTGTGCCGGCGGCACAGGCAAGCCCGAGGACGCAGAGTCCGCGCCGCTCATGTGCGTCATCCGCGCGTGCGGGGGGCGGAGGACGGTCACGCTGGGGCCGCCTCGGCTTCGCGCTCCTGGGTCTCCTCCTCGGAGCCCTCGGAGTCGTCGGCGGCCTCGTCATCCGCGCGCGCCGTGGAGCGCTCGGAGTCGCCCTCGGCGCCCTCCTCGAGCGGCTGGCCGTCCTCGTCGAGGTCGTAGCCGTAGTCGTCGGCGAACTCGGTGATGAGCTTCTTCAGCCTGTCCTGGATCTCGTCGGACCAATCGCCGGCGCCGATCTTCTCGCGCAGGTCGCCGCCCTCGGAGTGGAAGCGCTGCGTGAGGCCGTCGAGGAAGTCCGGCACCTTGTCGACAAGGATCCGGTCGAGGAACCCGTTCGTCGCGGCGTAGACGTGGACCACCTGGTCGGCCACGGCCAGCGGCTGGCGCTCGCCCTGGTTGAGCGTCTTCACGAGCCGCGCGCCGCGGGCCAGGGTGCGCTGGGTGTCGGCGTCGAGGTCGGAGCCGAACTGCGAGAAGGCCTCGAGGTCGCGGTACTGCGACAGCTCGAGCTTGAGGCGTCCGGCGACCTTCCTCATCGAGCTGATCTGCGCCGAGCCGCCCACGCGCGACACCGAGATGCCGACGTTGATGGCCGGTCGCACGCCCGAGAAGAACAGCTTGGGCTCGAGGAAGATCTGCCCGTCGGTGATCGAGATGACGTTCGTCGGGATGTAGGCCGACACGTCGCCGGCCTGCGTCTCGATGATCGGCAGCGAGGTGAGCGAACCCCCGCCCAGATCGTCGGACAGCTTGCACGCGCGCTCCAGCAGGCGGGAGTGCAGGTAGAAGACGTCGCCGGGGTACGCCTCGCGGCCCGGCGGGCGGCGCAGCAGCAGCGACATCTGGCGGTACGCGTAGGCGTGCTTGGTGAGGTCGTCGTAGATCGTCAGCGTGTGCTGGCCCTGATAGGTGAAGTGCTCCGCCATCGCACAACCCGCGTATGGCGCCATGAACTTGATCGGCGCGGCCTCGTCGGCGGATGCGGCGACGATGATCGTGCGGTCCATCGCGCCGGCGTCCCGCAGCGTCTCGGCGAGCGCCACGACCGTCGCCATGCGCTGGCCGATCGCGACGTAGACCGAGATCACGTCGGTGTCCTTGTTGTTGATGATCGTGTCGATCGCGATCGCCGTCTTGCCGGTCTGGCGGTCGCCGATGATCAGCTCGCGCTGGCCGCGGCCGATGGGGATCATCGAGTCGATCGCCTTCAGCCCGGTCTGCAACGGCTCCTTCACCGGCTGGCGCTGAACGACGCCCGGTGCCTTGATCTCCGCGAACCGCGTCTCGTCGGTGTTGATGTCGCCCTTGCCGTCCAGCGGCTGGCCGAGCGGGTCCACGATGCGGCCGAGCAGGGCCTCGCCGACGGGGATCTCGAGCAGGTGCCCGGTGCGCTTGACCGTGTCGCCCTCGACGATCTTCTCCCAGTCGCCGAACAGCACGGTGCCGACGTTGTCGGACTCGAGGTTCAGGGCGAGGCCGGTCACGTCGTGGGGGAACTCGAGCATCTCGAACGACATGCAGTTCTCGAGCCCGTGCACGCGGGCGATGCCGTCCGCGACCGAGAGGACGGTGCCGACCTCGGTCAGCTCCGCCTGGCCTTCGTCGAGGCCCTCGATACGGCTCTTCAGGATGCTTGTGATCTCGTCGGGCTTGATCTGCATGGAATCAATTCCTCAGGCGGCCTTGGCCACACTCTTTCTCAGGTTGTCGAGGCGGTTGCGGATGGAGGCGTCAAGGATGCTGTTGCCGACACGCAGGACGAGGCCCCCGATGATGTCCGGGTCGACGGTCTTGGTCAGCTCGACGCGCTGGCCGGTCTGCTCCCCGATCTGATCGCCGATCCTGCGGGCGATCTCGTCGTCGAGCTCGATCGCGCTGGTGATCTCGACGGGAAGCAGCTTGTTCTCGTGCTCCCACAGCGTCTCGAAGGTAGTGCGGATGCGGAAGATCGCCGGCGTGCGGTGCTTCTCGACCAGCAGCTCCAGGAAGTTCAATACGGCTTCGTCGGCTCCGTCGAGGAGCTTGCCGAGCCCTTCCTTCTTCTCCTCCGTGGAGAAGTAGGGGCTGAAGAAGAACACCTGCAGCTCGCGGTTGTCGTGAAGCGCGTCGGCGAACTGCCCGAGCTGCTCGCGCACCTCGTCCAGCTTCGAGTGCTCCTGGGCCACCTCGAACAGTGACCGTGCGTAGACGCGGGCGATCTCCTCCATCGGGCTAGCTGCTCCGCTCCCCGCCGCTCAGGGCGGCGAAGTCGAGCTCGTTGAGCGCCTCCTCCACGAGGCGGCGCTGGTCGTCGGAGTCGAGCGCCTTGCGCGTGACCTTCTCCGTGGCGCGCACCGTGAGGTCTGCGACCTCCTTGCGGATGTCCTGGATGGCGCGGCGCGTCTCGGCTTCGATGTCGCGCTTGGTCTGCTCGAGCATCTCCTCGCGCGCGGACTTGGCGTGCTCGACCGCCTCGCGCTGGTGGACGTCGGCCGCCTTCTTGGCCCGGGCGACGATCTCGTCGGCCTGCATCCGGGCCTCCTTGAGGCGCTCGCGGTACTCGGCGAGCAGTTGCTCAGCCTCGGACTTGGTGCGCTCGGCGAGGTCGATCGACTCCTCGATCATGTGCTGGCGCTTGTCGAGCGCCTGCTCGATGCGCGGGAACGCGAGGCGCTTGAGCAGGACCATGGCCGCGACGAACACGAGCAGCGTCCACACCATCAGGCCGAGACCCGGCTTGACGAGGAAGCTGCCGCCGCTGTCCGACGACGCGGCGGTGACCGTCACCGTTGCAATGGTCGAGAGCATCGGTCTCCTAGAGGAAGAAGGCCAGCAGGCCGGCCACGAGGCCGTAGAACACGCAGGCCTCCGTGAGCGCGAAGCCCAGCCACTGGATGGA
>JAWVFZ010000181.1:0-6959 GCA_033855555.1 Solirubrobacteraceae bacterium | reverse complement strand
GGTGGGCGTGCAGATCCCGCCGAACCTCGCCGACTGGTGGCCGCAGCTCGTCGACGCCGGCGCGACAGACCTCGGCGGGCTCAGCGCCAACGGCGACCACATCTCCCCGGAGCACCCGTTCCCGAGCCCCCACAAGGTGCGCAAGCGCCTCGCCCAGGACGACCACCACCTCGCCGAGCGCCTCTGCGTCTACCCGCAGTACATCGACCCCGAGTGGCAGGCCCAAGGCGTGCTCGACGTCATCAAGACGCACTACTGGAGCTTCATCCCGCGCAGCGGCTCGGGCCGCCGCGAGGAGCGCCCGATCCGCCGCGACCTCGTCCCCGGCGCGATCGCCGCCGGCCGCGACGGCCGCGCGCTGTCGCCCGAAGAGCTGACCGCGCTGTTCGCCGAGACGCGCCCCGAGGCGATCGAGGACCTGCGCCAGGCCGCCGACGAGCTGCGCGCAGAGATCTGCGGCGACGAGGTGACATTCGTGATCAACCGCAACATCAACGTCTCGAACATCTGCACGGTCGGCTGCGCGTTCTGCGGGTTCGGCCAGGGCCGGCGCTCGCCCGACGCCTACGAGCATTCCGAGGCCGACTTCCGCAGCCGCGTGCGCGAGGCGATCGCCTACGGGGCGACCGAGATCTGCATGCAGTCGGGCATCCACCCCGACTGGGGGCTGGAGGACTACGAGCACTGGCTGCGGGTGGCCAAGGACGAGGCGCCGGGCATTCACATGCACGCGTACTCGCCGATGGAGATCGCGCACATGGTCGACGTGAGCGGGCTGTCGCCCGCGGAGGTCTTCGGCCGCCTGCACGAGGCCGGCCTGGACTCGACGCCGGGCACGGCGGCCGAGGTGCTTCACGACGGCGTGCGCCAGCGCATCAGCCCCAACAAGCTCCCCGCCGGGCGCTGGGTCGAGATCATCGAGGCCAGCCACGCCGCCGGCCTGCGCTCGACCTCGACGGTGATGTTCGGCCACGTCGAGGAGCCGTGGGAGCTGGCCGAGCACATGCGCGTCGTGCGCGAGCTGCAGGAGCGCACCGGCGGGATCACGGAGTTCGTGCCGCTGAGCTTCGTGCCGTTCCAGACGCTGCTGGGGCGCACGCACGGGATCGAGCCGATCAGCCGCGAGGAGAACCTCAAGCACACGGCGGTCTTCCGCCTCGCCCTCGGTCACACGATTCCCAACGTCCAGGCGAGCTGGGTGAAGATGGGCCTCGATGCCGCGACTGAGGCGCTGCGCTGGGGCGTCAACGATCTCGGCGGGACGCTGATGGAGGAGTCGATCACGCGCATGGCCGGCGGCGAGCACGGCGTTCGCCTGGACCCGCCGCAGCTGATCGGCGCCGCGCACGCCGCCGGTCGCCCGGCCGCGGAACGCACGACGCTGTACGAGATCCGCGCGCGCCATCCGCTGGCCGCCGCCGTCGCCTGAGGTGACTGCGGCACCGCGCGAGCCGTGATGTGATGGGCGCAATGGCGCGCGACCTCAAACTCGGCCTCAACTTCGGATACTGGGCCGGCGGCCCGCCGCCGAACGCGGTCGGCACGTTGCAGGAGGCCGAGCGGCTGGGCTTCGACTCCTGCTGGACCGCGGAGGCCTACGGCAGCGACTGCCTGACGCCGCTCGCCTGGTGGGGCTCGCACACCGAGCGCATCCGCCTGGGCACGGCGCTCGTGCAGATGAGCGCGCGGACGCCCGCGGCGACGGCGATGGCGGCGATGTCGATGGACCACCTTTCCAACGGGCGCTTCGCCCTGGGCATCGGCGTCAGCGGCCCGCAGGTCGTCGAGGGCTGGTACGGCCAGCCGTTCGCCAAGCCGCTGGCGCGCACACGCGAGTACATCGGGATCCTGCGCGACATCTGGGCGCGCAACGGCCCGGTGACGAGCGCCGGCGAGCACTACCCGCTCCCATTGCCGGGCTCGGAACTCGGCAAGCCGCTGAAGAGCTCGATCCACCCGCTGCGCGAGGACATCCCGGTCTTCCTGGGCGCGGAGGGGCCGAAGAACATCGCGCTGGCCGCGGAGCTGTGCGACGGCTGGCTCGCGCTGTTCTTCGCCCCCGGACACGAGGACTTCTACCGCGACGCGCTCGCTGAGGGCTTTGCACGCGACGGCGCGCGTCGCAGCGCCGAGGACTTCGAGGTCACTGCGTCGGTCCCGTTCATCCCGACGGACGACATCGACGCCGGCGTCGACATGCTGCGCCCCATGTACGCGCTGTACTTCGGGGGCATGGGTGCCAAGAGCAAGAACTTCCACGCCGACGTCGCGGTCCGCATGGGCTTCGAGGGCGAGGTCGAGCAGATCAAGGAGCTCTACCTCTCAGGCAAGAAGGACGAGGCTGCCGCGGCCGTGCCGCGCGCCCTCATCGAGCAGCTCGCGTTGATCGGCCCGCCCGACAAGCTCCGCCACGACATCGAGCCATGGCGCGACTCGCTCGTCACCACACTCCTCGTCGGCGGCGACGAGGCCACGCTACGGACTGCCGCGGAGGTGGTGCTCGGATGAGCGAAGTAGAACCGATCACAGCGAAGGGCCTGGAAGACCTCAAGGCCGAGATCGCGATGCTGGAGGGCGATGAGCGCCGGCGCGTCGCGGAGCGCATCCTGCGCGCTCGCGAGCTCGGCGACCTGTCGGAGAACGCGGAGTACCACGCCGCCAAGGAGGACCAGGCTCATCTCGAGACACGGATCCTGCGGCTGCTTTCGCGCCTGCGCAGTGCACGCGTCGTCGACGTGCCGGAAGGGGGCGACGTCGTCGCCTTCGGCTCGAAGGTGACCTTCGTCGACGTGGCCACCGGCAAGGAGCAAACCTTCACGCTCGTGGGGACGACCGAGCAGGACCTGAAGACCGGCAAGCTGAGCGCGGAGTCGCCCATGGCCCGCGCGCTCATCGGCGCCAAGGTCGGGGCAACGGTGAAGGTGCAGACGCCAGGCGGGACGCGCGAGCTGCGCGTCGAGCGCGTGGGCTAGCGGTTCCGACCTCGGCAGCGGTGGGGGGACCTGGGCCCTTTTATGCGCGCTATCCGCGAGTTGGAGGGCCCACGTCGGGGGTGGTCCTGACTTCCTACCGTATAGGTGCATTCCTGGGACCACCCGCGCCACAGCGCCAGGCGCTCCCTTTCCCTAGCGATCAACCGAACCGCTAGCGGAACAGGTCCTCGTCCAGCGCGCGGACCAGCGCGGCGGCGCCGGGGCCGTCGTCGTCGGTGACGAAGCGCTCGAGACCGCGGACCACGACCGCGGGCTCGCCCGCATCCTTGCCGGCGCGGGCAAGGTCGGCCGCCGCGGCGGCCTGGTCGGCGATCGCGATCACGGTGGCAGACAGCTCACGACCGTCGCGGTCGGCGCACCCGCGCCAGTCGTCGACTGGCGCCAGGCCCGCGACGCCGATGGCGACATCGCACTGGCCGACGCGCCAGGCGCGGCCGAACGAGTCGGCGATCACGATCGCAGGACGGTTGGGGAGCGCCGCGCGCAGGCGCCGCGCGCTTGCGTCGGGATCCTCGGGCAGGAGGACGAGCGTCTCATCGCCCGGCGCGTTGGAGGTGTCGACGCCGGCATTGGCGCAGACGAAGCCGTGGCGCGTGCGGCAGATGAGGACGCGCTCGTCGCGGAGGACCTCGACCGACTCGTCGAGGATCACCTGGACGTGGCGCGGGTCCTTCGACAGCCGCGGCGCGAGGGCCTCTGCCTGCCGCCCCGGCGTGACGTCGGCGAGCCGCCGCACGCAACCCTCCGCCTTCGAGACGACCTTGTGGGCGAGAACGAGCACGTCCGTGGCGCGCAAATCCGCCGCGGCCGCGCGGAGCAGCGCCGCGAGGTCGTCGCCGGCGGCGATCTCGGGCAGCCCCGGAACCGCGACGGCAGTGATCACAGCCGGCCGAGGCGGGCGAGCATGCCGCGCGTGTGCGCGGCGCCGCCGGTGCTCGCCGCGAGCGCGTCCTGCAGGACGAGGAGGTCCTCGCCGGTGTCGACGTCGAGCATCAGCGAGGGGATCTCGCGGACCTCGACATGCACGCCGGCCTGGTCCGCCCGCTCGACGTGCCGATCGCGGCTGCCCGGTCCGAAGCCCGGGGCGATCGCGTCGGGAGGATCGAGCACGAGCGCGTTGGTCCCCGTCCCGTGGCGGTCGGGCACGACGATGACGCCGGGGCCGTCGCTCAGCAGGTCGTCGACCTCGCGTGCGTCGAGCGAAGGACAATCGCCGGGGACGAGCAGGATTCGCGTCGCACCGCGTTCGCATGCCTCTTTGATGCCGATCACCGCCGCCTCGGAATGGCCGCGTTCCTTGGGGTCGGACACCACGTCGGCGCCCCAGCCGAGCGCGAGCGACTCGGCACGCGGCTCGCAGGTGACGACGAGCACCGAGTCGACCTTCTTCGCACGGCGCAGCGCGACCAGCACGTCGGTGACCATCGCCTCGGCCAGCGCCCAGCGCGAGCCGTCGCTCAGCGCGCCGCCGAGGCGCTGCTTGGCCCGTTCGAACCGCTTGACCGGGAGGATCGCGAACGTGGCTATGACGCCAGCGCCTCCGCGAAGCGCAGCGCCTCGCGCGCGACCCGCTCGCGCGACTGCGCATCGGACATCAGGGTGTCCAGCACCGCGACCGGGAGGTCGCCGGCCTCGCGCTCGTCGCTGACCATGCCGTCGAGGACGTCGCCGTAGAAGCCCGCCACGCCGGTCGCGCTGAGCTCGAAGCCCGCCCAGCCCATGAACGCCTCCGTCGGTCCCTTGACGATGTCGCCGGCGACGACGGGGGAGACCGCGACGACCTTGGCGGGGCTCGCCGCGAGCGCTTCGCGGATGCCGGGTACGTCGAGGATGGGCTTGATCGAGATCACGGGATTGGAGGGACCGATGATGATCGCCCGGGCGGCCGCGATCGCCTCGAGGGCCTCGGGCGGCGGCGTTGCGGCCTCGATGCCGCGCAGCTCCATGCCATCGACGGGACCCTCGCCGCGCCCCCGGATCATGAACTCCTGGAACGGCAGCCAGTCATCTCCCTTCAGTACCCACGTGCGCACGGGTGCGTCGCTCATCGGCAGCACTCGGGAGCGCAGGCCGAACGCCTCACCGAGCTCGCCGAGCGCCTCGGTCAGCCGGGCGCCCTCGCGCAGGCGCCGCGCGCGCTGCAGGGCGATCGCGAGGTCGCGGTCGCCGAGGTTGAACCACACGTCCTCGCCGAGATCGCGCAGCCCGTCCATCACCGCGAACGTGTCGCCGTCGAGGCCCCAGCCGCGCTCGTCGATGCGGTCGGCCAGCCAGAAGGTGCAGAGGTCGGGGTCGGGGGAGACGTAGGACTCGTAGATCTCGACGTCGTCGGCCGTGTTGGCGACGACGACGAGATCCTCTCCGGCGACGTCGAGCATGCCGCGCGCGAGCTTGGCCCCACCCGTGCCCCCGGCGAGCACAACGACCTTGCCCGTGGGCATCAGGGGTGCCGCGGGCGGCGGACGTCGCCGTCCGGGGCGGCCCGTTCGATGTTCAGCCCCGTGATCTTGATGCCCGCGTGCGTCTTGTAGCGCGCGTTGATCCCGATCAGCAGCGCGGTCAGCGACTCGGTGGTGCGCGCGTTCTCCAGGCGCCCGCAGTCGACACAGCGCAGGCCGTCGATGCGCTCGATGATCTCGATCGCGACCTGCTTGTCGGCCTTGCGGTCGCCGCACACCAGGATGTCCTCGTCCAGGACCTGGTCCAGCGCGCTCAGCGACGCCGCGCTCACGGTGTGCAGCGCGCTGACGACGCGCACGCCGTCGGGAACCATCTCCTGGGCCTGCTGCGCGGCCGAGCCCTGCCAGACGCCGAGCATGCGCGTCGCCTTGCCGCTGACCGCGGCGGCGAGCGGCACGGTGGCGTCGATCAGGATCTGGCCCTCGCGCAGGACGTCCTTGAGGTTCGTCAGGTTCTCGGACTGGTTGCGGAACGGGACGCCGAGGATCACGACGTCCGAACGGCGCGCGGCCTCGGCGTTCTCGAGCCCCAGGAACACGCCTTCGGGAACGGCCGCGCGCGCCCTGGCGGCCGCCTCCGCGGCGCGCTCCCCGTCCCGCGAGCCGATGACGATCGGCGTGCCTGCGCGACCGAGGCGCACGGCCAGGCCGAAGCCGAGGGCACCGGTCGCGCCGAGGATGGAGACGGAGTCGGCCACGGGAGCGGGTGAGTGTGGCATAAGGTCCATGGGATGAGCGACGCGCTTCCCAGCAGCGTCCGGATCCGCGAGGTGGGTCCTCGCGACGGCTTTCAGAACGAGCCGGAGGTGATCGCGACCGAGGACAAGGTCCGCCTGATCGGGATGCTCGCGCACACGGGCGTCAAGCGCTTGGAGGCGACCAGCTTCGTACGCGCGGACGTGATCCCGCAGCTGGCCGACGCGCGTGCCGTGCTCGAGGCGATCGACGTCCCCGAGGACGTCTCGGTCTCGGTGCTGATCCCCAACGAGCGCGGGCTCGACAACGCACTCGAGCTGCATGAGCGCTTCGACGAGATCAACGTCTTCCTCAGCGCCAGCGAGACCCACAACCGCAAGAACGTCAACCGCTCGATCGAGGAGTCGCTCAGCGGGGTGGAGCGCGTGCTCGCCCGCGCGCGCGAGGCCGGCCTGCGCTGCGAGGGCGTCATCAGCGTCAGCTTCGGCTGCCCGTATGAGGGCGCGGTGCCCGAGGAGCGCGTCTTCGAGATCGCCCGGCGACTACGCGACGCCGGCGCGCAGGAGGTGGGCTTCGGCGACACCACGGGCATGGCGAACCCGCTTCAGGTGCGCGCCTTCTTCGAGCACGCGCGCGCTGCGCTCGGAGCCGACGTCGAGCTGACCGCGCACTTCCACAACACGCGTGGGCAGGGGCTCGCGAACGTGCTTGCGGCGCTCGAGGCCGGCTGCACTTCGTTCGAGTCGAGCTTCGGTGAGCTGGGCGGCTGTCCCGTCCCGCCTGGCGCCACCGGCAACATCGCGACCGAAGA
>JAWVFZ010000180.1:0-36447 GCA_033855555.1 Solirubrobacteraceae bacterium | reverse complement strand
TCGATCCACACGATCGTCACGACAAGGCGCGAAGCGTTCTACTGGCTCGCCGTGCTGTTCACGTTCGCCCTCGGCACGGCGGCGGGTGACCTGGTCGCGGAGCGGCTCAACGTGGGCTACGCGAACTCCGCGCTCATGTTCGCGGGCGTGATCGCACTCGTGTACTTCGCGCACGTGAAGCTCAAGCTGAACGCGATCCTGGCGTTCTGGATGGCCTACATCCTCACGCGGCCGCTCGGAGCGTCGATCGGCGACTACCTTTCACAGCCGAAGGCCGACGGAGGCCTCGGGCTGGGCACGACGGTCACCAGCGTGATCTTCCTAGGGACCATCCTGAGCGTGGTCGTTTTCCTCACGATCACGAAGAAGGACCGCATCGAGGCGCCCGCGCCGGCAACGGCGTAGGGCCGGCTGCCGCGTTTTAGGAGCGTATCGGCGCCGTTGGCCAGCAATGGCGCGGCGCCGATGCTCCAACCACTGGACGTGTGATCGACGGCGCAATCCGCAGGGTCCACCATGGCGCGCGAACGACCCTTGGAGGGGGAGGCACCATGGAGCGAAGGACTCGCACCCGCATCACGCAGACCTGGCTGGCGGCAACCGTCGTGGCATTCGCAGCAGCTCCTGCGGCACACGCCCTGGCGGTTCAGCACCACTCGACGATCGTCACCGAGACGGCCGGCAACGGCAACGGCATCCCCGAGCCCGGCGACACGCTGGCGCTGACGGAGAACGTACTGTCGGCCGAACCCGACCTGACGCTGACCGGCGTCACCGGGACGCTGACCACGGCCTCGCCGGACGCGACGGTCGGCTCGGTCGCCTCGGCGTATCCGGACTTGGCGTTCGGCCTTCCGACCGGCAACACGACCCCCTTCGCCGTGGCGCTATCGGCCGCGACCGAGTGCGGCGTAGCCGTGCCGTTCAACGTCGCGCTGCAGACGTCGGCGGGCCCCGTCGACGTGCCGTTCACCCTGCCCACCGGCGCCGCCGGGCCCTTTGCCGCGTACGACAGCATCGACGTCCCCCGCGTCGTGCCGGATGGCGGGACGGTCGGATCCGACCTGACGATCCCCGGGACGGGCGGGCGCGCCAAGGGCGTGCGCGTGCGCATCGGGCGGATCACCCACACCTACGACGGCGACCTGACGCTGACGCTGGTCGCACCCGACGGTCGCGCGGTCAAGCTGGTCGGCGGCAAGGGCGGGAGTGGCCAGGACTTCGTCGGAACCGTGTTCGACGACGCCGCCGCGGCGCCGATCCGCACCACGACGGCCGCGCCATTCACCGGTAGCTTCCGTCCGGCGCAGCCGCTCGCGGCGCTCGACGGCGCCCCGCTGGCGGGCACCTGGACCCTGAAGGTCTCCGACGGCGCCCTCGGGAACGTCGGCGTCATCGAAGCCTGGGGCGCCGATCTCGCTCCCGCCGTGTGCGCGCCGCAGCCTCCGCCGCCCCCATCCGGGGACGACGACGGTGACGGCAACGACGACGGGCACGGAGATGGCGACGGCCAACACGGGCACGGACACGGACACGGTCATGGCCACGGTCACGGCCATCAATACGGCCACCGGAACCGGGATCGCGGCTAAGCGGCGGAACCTCGGCGCGGCGCTCGCATCAGCGAGCGTCGCACGCCACCACGTCTCCGGCCACCAGGATCCGCACGTCCAGTCCGGGCCCCACGCGATAGACCGCGCCATGCCCATGGACGCGTGCCTGCCCGTCGCCGAGCTCGAGCGTTGTGTGCTCGTCGATCCCCCAGCCGCCGGGCAGACCGTGGATGGCGACGGCGTTGAGCAGACGCGGCAGCGTCCCCCACTGCGCGCAATGCACGTCGACCACCGCAGCGAGAAGGCCCAAGCCCGGACGGATCGCGATCTCCTCGAGGTCCTCCCCCGCCTCCTCGTCGCAGACGGCGACGCGCTGGTCGCCGCGCACCGCGACGTAGCCGCCGACCAGTGCGTCGCGCGCCGCGAGCGCGGCGCCGGCCGAGTAGCCCGCGTACGGCACGCCGGCGCGCGCGAGCGCCTCCGCCCACCCGGGAGCGGCAGCGAAGGCCTCCTGATAGCCGGGCGTCCAGCCACCGGCGACGAACACGCCCGCTGCTCCGGCCAGGTCGCCGGCGGCCGGCGGTACGGCCGCGCTGACGACGCGGACGTCGACCTCCCCCGCCCCGGCCGATTGCAGCGCCTCGCTCCAGCGCGACGGATCGTGTCCGGGCTCGTCGAACAGCAGCACGAGGATGCGCCCATCGCCGGCGCCCGCGGCTTCGACGAATGGTGCGTGTGAGGCGACGATCCCCTCGGGATCGCGGCCGCCGCCGATCAGGAAGGTGCGGGCCATGCCCGGTGTTCTACCGGCGCGCAAGCAGGCGCTGCTTCTCGGCGCGCACCGCGTCCTCGAGCGTTGCGACGTCGTAGGCACCGTGATGGCGGCGCCCGTTGATGAAGAACGTCGGCGTCCCGGTGACCTGGCTGGCCTCGGCGTCAGCTACGTCCTCGGCGACACGCGGGGCGTATTCGCGAGTGCGCAGCTCGTCGGCGAAGCGCTTCGTGTCCAGGTCCAGCTGGTTTGCATAGCGCACGAGGTCCATGCCCTCCAGCGCGTCTTGGTGTTCGAACAGCAGGTCGTGCATGTCCCAGAACTTCCCTTGGGCGCCTGCGGCCTCCGCGGCCTCGGCCGCGCGCTGGGCGTGGGGATGGACGTCGGTCAGCGGGAGGTGGCGGAAGACGTAGCGCACATCGCCGTGACCGCTCAGCAGCTCACGGACGACCGATTCGGCTTGGCCGCAGTACGGGCACTCGAAGTCGCCGTACTCGACAAGTGACACCCGAGCGTCCTCCGGACCGCGGATGTGGTCGCGCTCGGGATCGACCGGCGTCGCCAGGTCGATGATGTCCTCGCTCGTCCCGACCAGCTGCCGGGCGCGGCTGGGCTCGGAGCGCATCGCCAGCGTGCGGAACAGGAGCCAGGCGAGGAGCGTCGAGACCACCGCGGCGGCCAGCACGCCGAGCTTGGCCTCCTCGAGCCGTTGACCGGTGAAGGCGAGGCTCGCGATCAGCAGGGAGACCGTGAAGCCGATCCCCGCGGTCGAGCCGCCCCCGGCGAGCACGGTCCAGCCCGCGGGCAGCCGCCGGCTCCCCGGGCGCAGGGTGGTGACGAGCCAGCACGAGAACAGGATGCCGACCGGCTTGCCGATGACGTAAGCCGCGAAGATGCCGAGCGTCACGGGCGAGCTCACCGCGTCGGAGAGCACGTGGCTGTCGAGCGTGATCCCCGCGTTGGCGAGGGCGAACAGGGGGACGACCACGAAGCTCGTCCACGGATGCAGCGCGTACTGGAGCCGCTCGTTGGCGGAGACCGCCGACTCGACGCTGCTGCGCGCCGTCCGTGCCAGCTCGGCGGTGGGCTGCTCGCGGAACAGGCGCACCAGGCTGGTGACGTTCTCGAGCTGGTCGCGCGCAGGCGGGTAGGCGGCGATCGAGAGCCCGACCGCGAGCCCCGCCACAGCCGGGTGCACGCCCGAGTCGTGGAGGGCGACCCACATGGCCGCGCCGACGGCGTAGAGCGGGAGGCGGCCGACAGGAAAGCGCCGGAGCACCAGCAGCAGGCCGAACAGCCCGACCGCCAGCGCAAGCGAACCGATCGCGACGTGCTTGCTGTAGACGATCGCGATCACCAGGAGCGCGACGAGGTCGTCGGCGACGACCAGCGACAGGATGAACACGCGCAGGCGCTGCGCGCCGGGTGCGCCCACCAGCGCGAGCGCGCCGAGGGCGAACGCCGTGTCGGTGGACATCGCCGCCCCCCACCCGTGGGTCGTGCCATGGCCCGAGTTGATCGCCAGGTAGATCGCGATGGGCAGCGCCATCCCGCCGATCGCCGCCAGCAGCGGCAGCGTGACGCGCTTGCGCTCGCGCAGCTCGCCGAGGTCGAACTCGCGCCGCGCCTCGAGGCCGACGACGAAGAAGAACACGACCATCAGGCCGTCGTTGACCCAATGGCGCAGGTCCTCCGTCACGCCGGAGCCGCCGAGCCGGACGCTCAGCTGGGTGGACCACAGCGAGTCGTATGAGTGACTGTCGACGTTCGCCCACACGAGCGCGCCGACAGTCGCCGCGAGCAGCACCAGCGCGCTGCTGGTCTCCGTCGCCAGAAAGGCGCGCACCGGCGCGGCGAGATTGCGCGTCCAGGCCGTGCGCCCCGCGAAGGACCGCGGGCTTGCGGAGACGTCGGCCACGCGGTCAGGCCTTCGTGGCGCGCACCTGGTAGATCGATGTGAACCCGGTGCGGAAGCCGCTGCGCGCGGCGCGCAGGTACAGCCGCCACACGCGCAGGCGCTCGGGGCCCGCCAGCTGCTCGGCGCGCGGAAGGTTCGCGTCGAGGTTCTGTGCCCAGTGCGTCAGCGTGCGGTCGTAGTGCTCGGCGTAGCCCTCGAGGTGGTTGGTTGCGAAGCCGGCGCCCTCCAGTGCATAGAGGATGCGCGAGAGGTGCAGCGGCGCTGCGTCGGGAAAGACGTAGCGCTCGGAGAACGGCCCGGCCTCGGCGTCGCTGTGGCGCAGCCGTGCGATGCCGTGGTTGAGCAGGCGCCCACCCGAACCGAGCAGACCGGCGAGGCCGTTGGCGTAGGCGTCGATGTTCGCGGCGCCGACGTGCTCGACCATGCCGATCGAGGCGATCGCGTCGAAGCGCTCGCCGCGCAGCTCGCGGTAGTCCATGACGCGGATCTCGACGCGGTCGGCCACGCCCTCCTGCTCGGCGCGCTGGCGAGCTCGCGCGGCCTGCGGCTCGGAAAGCGTGATGCCGGTCACGTGCACGCCGTGGCGCGCGGCAGCGTGCACGGCGAAGCTGCCCCACCCGCATCCGACGTCCAGCACGCGCTCGCCGGGCGCAAGCGCCAGCTTGCGGCAGACCTCCTCGCGCTTGAAGTCCTGCGCGTCCTCCAGCGGCTGGTCGGGGGTCTGGAAGATCGCGCAGCTGTACGTCATCGACGGGCCCAGGAAAAGCTCGAAGAACTCGTTGGAGACGTCGTAGTGGTGGCGGACCGAACGGGCGTCGCGCGCGACCGAATGGCGCTTGCCGCGGGGACGCAGTTCTGCCTGGGGCGGTCGCGGCGGGCGCTGGATCCCGGCGCCGCGTGCGGCGGCGAGCGCGAGCCGCGCCTGCGCGCCGCGCTCCACCGGCGGCGGCGACCAGCCGGCGAGGAGGTCGATCACGGCGTCGATGTCGTCGACCTCGAGGTCGCCTGCCACGTAGGCGCGGCCGAGGCCGAGCTGGCCAGGCGCGCGCAGCGCGTGCGCCAGCGCCCTCGGAGAGCGCACTGTGAACGTTGGGCCGTCGCCGTTGCCGGTCGTCGCCGGGACCTCGGTCCCGTCCCAGAAGCGAACGGTGAACGGTCGCTCCGGAAGAGCCTGCCCGAGTTCCCGGCGCAATGGATCTGTGCGGCTGGTCCGCATTCCCACCAGTCTTCCAGACAGCTGAGCCGGCCGGCATGTCAAGGCCGCCGCGTCCGGTCGAACTGCATCATGTGCCGATGGCAGCAGTGTTGGGCGGGCTCGGAGGAGCGGCAGCTTGGGCGTGCACGATTCTGTGCTCTTCGCGGTCGAGCAGGATGCTCGATCCGGCGTCGGTGCTCGCATGGGTGGCCACCATCGGGATGGTCGTCACGGTCCCGTTGCTGGTGATCGCCGGCGACCCTCACCTCGGTACCCGCGAGATCGAACTGCTGCTCGTCTCCGGGGCCGGCAACGTGGGCGGGCTGTTGCTGTCCTACACGGCGCTGCGCGACGGGCCGGTCGGCCTGGTCGGGCCGATCGTCTCGGCGGAGGGAGCCCTCGCCGCGGTGATCGCGATCGTCGCGGGCGACCCGGTCACGGCGGGCACGCTGGTCGCGCTCGCCGTCGTCGCGACGGGCGTCATCCTCGCCGGCGTCGTACGGGACGAGTCGAGCGCGGAGGCAGCAAGCCTCGGGCCGCTGCTGCTCGCCTGCGCGGCGGCGCTGAGCTTCGGCGCGTCGCTGTACGCCACCGGCCACCTCGGCCGCACCGTGCCGGTCGCGTGGGCCGTGCTGCCGCCACGGCTCGTCGGCGTGCTTGTGATCGCGATCCCGCTCGTGGCGATGCGGCGCCTGCGGCTCACGCGACCCGCAGTTCCGCTGCTGGTGGCCTCGGGGTGCGCCGAGGTGCTGGGCTTCGCGTCCTACACCGCGGGCGCGCGCCGCGACGTCGCCGTGGCGGCGGTGCTCGCCTCGCTCTTCGGCGCGATCGCCGCGGTCGTCGCGCGCATCCTGTTCGACGAGCGCCTCACCCGCCAGCAGGTCACCGGAGTCAGCATCGTCCTCGCGGGCGTCGTGACGCTCGGCGTGCTGCGGGCCTAGCGCACGTCCAGCACGACCTTGCCCGTCGCGCGACGGTCGTCGATCACCGCGAGTGCGCTCGCCGCGTCCTCCAGCGCGAAGCGCTCGCCGACGATCGGCCGGACGAAGCCGTCCGCGATGAGCGGGTCGAGGGCCGCGCCGATGTCGCGATTGAGCTGGGGCTTGCCCATCACGTACGCGCCCCAGCCCGCGCCGACGACCTCGGCATTGTTCAGCAGCAGGCGGTTGACCTTGACCTCGGGAATCGACCCGCCCGTGAAGCCCACGACGACGAGCCGGCCGCCCTCGCGCAGCGACCGCAGGCTGTCGGTGAAGCGATCGCCGCCGACCGGGTCGATCACGACGTCGACGCCCCCACCCGACAACTCCTTGACCTCGTCCTTCCAGGGACCGTCGGACCGGACGACCTCGTCGGCGCCCGCCGCGCGCGCGACCTGCTCCTTCTCGTCGGACGAGACGACCGCGAAGGTCCGCGCGCCAAGGCCCTTGGCGATCTGCAGCGACGCCGTGCCGACCCCGCCCGCGGCGCCGTGGACCAGGACGCTCTCGCCGTCGGCCAGGCGCCCGCGCAGCTTCAGCGAGAAATACGCCGTGTGGTAGTTGAGCACGAGCCCGGCGCCCTGGGCGAAGTCCAGCTCGTCGGCGAGCTTGAACGTGAGGAACTCGGGCGCGACGGCGACCTCGGCGAAGCCGCCGAGCATGCAGCATGCGGCGACGCGGTCGCCAGGCTTGACGGCCGCGCCCTCGGGCGCGCTACGGACGACGCCGCCGACCTCGCTGCCGGGGACGAACGGCAGCGGCGGCTTCACCTGGTACTCGCCGCGCGTCTGCAGCACCTCCGGGAACGACACGCCCGCGGCATGGACGTCGACCACCACGCCGCTGCCAGGCGTGAGCATGTGCGACGGCTCTGGCTCGGGCACGTCGACGAGCTTCAACGCGCTCGCGGGGCCGGAGAGGTCGACGATCTGGAGGGCTCGCATGCGCAACTTCTATCGCAGGGAGGTCAACCGCCAAGGAACCGCTCGCCGTCGGCTCGCGCGGCGAACACGTTGAGCCGCCGACGGACGCCGGACACCTCGAGCACGCTCACCGCCGGGTTGCCATCGGGCACGATCACGACCAGCGGGCGTCCCTGCCGGCGCAGCCGCTCGTGGCAGCTCAGCAGCGCCCCGAGGCCGGAGGAGTCCATGAACGTGACCAGGCTGAGGTCGACGAGGACGGTGCGCGACAGGTCGCCTGCGGCCTCCGACAGCGCGGACCCGAGGTCGCGAACGGTGCCGGCGTCGACCTCGCCGCGCGGCGCGATGACCCTGATCTCCCCCATCGACCAGCCCCTCCTTCCCAATGCGGCGCGTACGCAATCCACCGCGTCCATAGAGTGGCTCGCCATGCGTCGCCCCTCCCCACTCCCACTCATCCTTGTCGCGGCGCTCGCCGCCGCCCCCGCCGCCGCCTCCGCCGCGAAGGTCCGCAAGGGCCCCGCCGGCAGCGCCTTCTACGCGCCGCCGAAGAAGACCTCGGCCAAAACCCACGGCGCGCCCATCTGGGCGCGCAAGCTCACCGGGCGGGCCGCCCTCACGCCCGCCGCCAGCAACACGCTGGTGCTCTATCGCTCCACGGGCTCGGATGGCAAGCCGATCGCCGTCAGCGGCACCGTCACCGTGCCGAAGGGCAAGGCGCCCGCGGGCGGCTGGCCGATCCTGACCTGGGCGCACGGGACCACCGGCATCGCCGACAGCTGCGCGCCGTCGCGCTCGCCCTCCGATCCGCTCACCTCGTACGTCTATCCCGACCTCGCGAAGTGGCTCAGCGCCGGCTACGCCGTCGTGCGCACCGACTACCAGGGGCTCGGGACGCCCGGCGTCCACGGCTACCTCATCGGCAAGGACGAGGGCCGCAGCACGCTCGACATCGTGCGCGCCGCGCGCAAGGTCGTCAGCCACCTCTCCAACCGCGTGATCATCGGCGGCCACTCGCAGGGCGGGCACGCCGCGCTGTGGGCAGCCGCGCTCGCCAAGGGCTGGACTCCTGAGCTGAAGATCCTGGGCACCACGGCATTCGCACCCGCCTCGCACCTCGGCGAGCAGGCTTCGCTGATCCGCGCGGTCACGACGCCGAGCGGACTATCCGGGATCGCGGCGCTGATCTTCCGCGCCGCCGACGCGACCAAGCCGTCGCTCAAGCTCCCGTCGCTCCTCAGTCCGGCGGCCAAGACGCTGTACCCGCAGACGCTGTCGAAGTGCCTGGGCGCGCTCGATGCGTCGAACTCGTTCGGGGGCCTGGCTCCCTCGACGCTGCTCGTCGACAACGCGGACACGAAGCCGCTGGAGGCCCTGCTGAACGCCAATGACCCCGAAGAGCTCAAGATCAGCACGCCGGTGCTGATCCTTCAGGGGACCGCCGACACGACCGTGCTGCCGCCGTTCACCGATCAGCTCGACACGGCGCTGCGCGCGAACGGCGTCAACGTGACCTACAAGAAGTACGACGGCATCACGCACGGCGGCGTCGTCGCCGCGGCCGACGCGGACGCCCTGGCGTTCGCAAAGTCGAAGCTCGGCCGCTAGATGGTTGATGCGAAATCGACCGCGCGCGCAATGGCGTGCATCGTCGTGCTGGGCGGCGCCGGGCGACGAAGCGCATGCCGGCGGCATGTGCGAGGAGCACGGCGGCGATCCAGCGCGGCGAGGCGCGTCAGTGCGCGTTGCGGGAAATTCGCATCGACCATCTAGGCCGCCTGGAACTCGCCCGTGGCGCTGCGCTCGCGCGCGGCGCCCGGGCGCGGCACCGCGATGGCCGCCAGGGCGGCGAACGCACACGCGCCCGCGGCGAGTGCGAACGCCGCGGTGAAGCTGCCCTCGGTCGGCACCCCGGCGACGATCCCGCCTGCCAGGACGCTTGCGCCGATCTGACCGCCGACGGACCCGCCGAGCGACCGCATCACCGTGTTCATGCCGGTGGCGACGCCGGTCTGCTCGGGCGGCACAGCCTCGACGATCAGGTTGGCCAGCGACGCGAAGGCCAGGCCGATGCCGATGCCCATGAGCGCCGACGCGACGTAGATCTCCCAGTGCGCCGAGTGCGCGACGGCGAGCATGACGAACGACACCATGGTGGTCAGCGCGCCCATGACGAGCGGCACGCGCGAGCCGACGCGCTCCGCAAGCCGGCCGGCGAGCGGGCCGACGATGAGCATGCCGAGTGTCGACGGCACGAGGAACAGGCCTGCCTGCGAGACCGAGGCGCCGAACCCGTAGCCGGACCTCGCGGGCTCCTCGACGAACTGGGGTATGAGGATGAACGACGAGTACATGCCCGCGCCGACGAGGAAGGCGGAGGCGTTCACCGTCCAGACTGCGCGCCGGCGCATCATCTGCATGTCGACCAGCGGCTCCTTCGCTCGCGACTCGTTGCGCACCCACAGCGCGAACAGGACGACAGCAGCGCCCACGAGGCCGAGCACCCGCGGGCTGCCCCAGCCCCAGCTCGATCCCTCGCTGACCGGGACGAGCAGGCACACGAGCCAGGCCGACAGGAGCGCCGCCCCCAGCCAGTTGATGCGGCCGGGGGTCTTGATCGGCGACTCTGGGACGAACAGGACGGTGGCGACGATCGTTATGCAGACGGCCACCAGCGGAAACCAGAACAGCCAGTGGTAGGAGAAGTTGTCGACGATCGGGCCCGCGAGCACGATGCCCGCGCCGCCGCCGATGCCAAGCAGCGCAGAGATCAGGGCGATCCCCCGGGCCACGCGGTCGCGGGGGAACTCGTCGCGGATGATCCCGAACGCCAGCGGGAAGACGGCGCCGCCCGCGCCCTGGATGACGCGGCCCAGGATCAACACCTCGATCGAGCTCGCAAGCGCGGCCACGAGCGTGCCGAGCGCCAGCATCACGAGCGAGGCGATCAGCGTGCGCTCCTTGCCGAACATGTCGCCGAGGCGGCCGATGATGGGCGTGAGCACCGACGCGCTGAGCAGGTAGGCGGTGAGCACCCACGCGACGGCGGTCGGGGTCGTGTGGAGGTCGCGCTGGATCTCGGGCAGCGCGGGGGCGACGAGCGACTGCAGCAGCGCAAAGGTGCACCCGGCGAGGGCCAGGACCGCGAAGGTCAGGTTGTAGTGCTGCCGGTGCCCGGTGGTAGAGTCAGCGCCTGATGACATCAGTGGTGGACCAGGATAACGGGCGGCGATCGCGGGACGCGGCCGCCAGCCGCCGGGCGCTCCTGGAGGCCGCAGGTGCACTGTTCCACGAGCGGGGCTACACGGGTGCGACGGTGCGCGACATCGCCGAGCGCGCGGGGATCGACGCCGCGCTGATCGCCCGCTACTTCGGCTGCAAGGAGGGCCTCTACCTGGCCGTCCTGGCCGAGGAGGACGTCGACGACCAGCTTCAGCCTGTAAGCCCGCACATGCTGGTCGCTGACCTGCTCGGCCACTGGGATCAGCAGGGCCACTCCCCCGTCAGCCGCGCCATGAGCGCGCTCGAGCTGTCAGACGACGTGCGCGAGCAGGTGCGCTCGGTCGTGCAGCGCCGGCTGGTCGCCAGGGTCGCGCTCGAGGGCCCGGACGCAGCGCTGCGAGCGGAGATCCTGCTCGCGCTCGTGCTCGGCATCTCGCTCACGAGGGGCAACGGCACGCTGCAGCAGATCGCAGCGGCGTCGCGCGCGCGGCTCCTGGAGACGCTCGATCCAGTCGTGGACGCCCTCTCCAGGTAGCGTCCTCGGCGGTGAGACTGCTCGACGCCCCGGACCCATCGCGCGGCTGGCACGGCGTCGTCCGCCCCGGTGGGCGCCCGCTACGGCTCGCGATCTATGGCGACTGCTCGTGGCGGGCGATGGAGGCGGCGCACGGGACGCACACGCCGCCGGGCTACCCACGCGTGATGGCCGAGCGGCTCGCGGCCGACGGGCCCGGCCTGGAGGTCGGATTCGGCATCTTCGGCAAGTACGAGGAGCTGCCGCAGGATGAGCCCGCGCTCGTTCGCCACCTGAAGCTCACCGGCGCCCCGGACGGCGTCGTCGTGCAGCTCGGGGCGATCTACGGCCTGCGGCGCGTGCTGCCCGACGGCAACGCGCTGGACACCTTCCGCGGCGCCGTGGCGCGGGCGCTCGGGCCATTGGCGATTCCGGTCAGCCGGGTGATGCGCCCGGTCGGCCAGCGCGTCGGCACGCCCGTGACGTCCTATGCGGGAACCGCCCCGCTCGAGGCGTTCCTCAATCTGGCGCAGGCGACCTGGCCGGGCGCGCGCGTCGCCGTGATGCCGCCGTTCCCTCGCCACATCGCCAGCCCGGCGGTGCGCGCCGTCGAGAGCCGCGTCCACGACGAGCAGCTCGCGGCGAGCGCGCGCGCCGGCGTGGCCTTCCTCGACTGCGGTCCGGCCTTGCTCGCCGCGCGCGAGCGCACGACCGGCGCCAACGGCTACAACCTCAACGATGCCGGGTCGCGGATCGTCGCCGAGCGGCTGCTGCCCTGGCTGGGGGCCGCGGACGGTGCCGAGCTCTAGTGGTTCGTGAACGGCTGGTAGTCCCGGCAGGGCTCGCCCCGCAGCCCGGGACACGGCGGCAGGCCGGTCGGCACGCTCACGCCTGGGACCACCGGGAGGACCAGGCGCGACGGCGTGCGCTTGCCGTAACCGATCGCCACCTTCGCCCGTCCCTTGGGCTGCGTCTCGCCGAAGGACCAGATGGGCTGGTCCCCGTTCGGGGCGGCGATCCTCACGCGGATGCGCGAGCCCGCGCGATAGGCGTGCGCCTCGTAGTAGAGCGGGATGGTCACCTTCACGAACCGGTTGCGCGGCAGCGGCGAGACGTCGGACTTGCGCAGGCTCAGGACGGGCTCGAGCGGCGTGCTCTTGCGAGCGTCGAGCTTGCGCTCGTCGGCCCGCACCCACCCGTTCTGTACGAAGGTCTCCTTGCCGTCCGGCCGGACCTCGCTGATCGTGGCCTGAAGATCGACGTTCGGCTTCGGCGATCGCACCCAGACGTGCAGGGCGCCGGCGCCGATGACGGTCGTGGCGTCGCTCAGCGGCCCCGTCAGGTAGGACACCGCGCTCCCTACGGGGTCCTGCACCCACTTGTACGGGGGCGTCGCCGTCCAGAGGCCGCCGGTGCCGCCGGCCGTGTCGCCGGTGAAGTCGGTCAGCGGCCGCGCATGGGCGTCCCAGCTGAACGAGTTCGCGCGAGCCTTCGCGGGCGCCTTGCCCACGAGCGCGCCCTTGGCCGAGAGGTACCACGAGCGAGCCGTGGTGCCAGGGATGGGGAAGCTGGGGAAGGAATGCTCGAAGCCGGGATACGGCTCGCCGGGGTTCGACCCGCCCGCGCCGTTGTCGAACAGGATGCGGACGGGCTGGAGCTGCTCGAACGCCGTCAGCGCCCCCGCGTAGGTCGGCTGCTGCTGGATCGGGTCAGGCGGCAGGGTCACGCCGCTGATTCCCATCGCCTCCTGGTACACCGCCGGCGCGCCGGCCTGGACGACCGCCGAGTTCGTGATCGGCGCCTGCTGCGCGACATAGAGCTGGAGGAAGTCGTACAGGCGGTTGTAGGTCTCGGGGTCCACCGAGTCGACGTGGGCGCCGTTCGTGAACGTGAACCACTTCTTCTGGGTACCGGTGAAGTGCTCGACCAGCGCCGGGCAGTGGCCACCCGTCTGCTCGTCGGTGAACTGGCAGGCCATGAACACCGGCACGTTGATCTTCTTGACGAACGTGATCGGGGCGAGCGGGTCGGCGACCTTGGGCCGGTAGTGGGAGTTCGCGCGGATCTTGGACAGCAGGTTCGCGGCCTCTCCGTGCAGGACCTGATTGTCCTTGCAGGTCTGGTCGCCGTTCTGGATCTGCTTGTAGGCCCACGCCTGCCCGGCATCGGGGCCCGCGGGCAGGGCGTCGTGGACGCGCTCCTTGGCCCAATCCACGGCGAATCCCGTGTTCAGGACGCCGCCGGGATAGAGGGTCGTCTGCGTGGAGTCGAGCACCGACAGCGGCGAGATCGCGGCCAGGCTCGGCGGCTGGGTCTGGGCGGTGAAGAGCTGGCTGATCCCACCGTAGGAGATGCCCATCATCCCGACCTTGTTGTGCAGCACCCAAGGCTGCCGGGCGATCGTCTCGATCACGTCGTAGCCGTCGAGGCTCTGCAGCGGCTCGAAGAAGTCGAAGGCGCCGCCCGAGCAGCCGGTGCCGCGCATGTTGACGTCGACCACTGCGAACCCCATGAGGTTCGCAACGGTGGCGATCCCGTTCTGCGGACCCGCCGGGTCCGCGTAGCCGTAGCCCGAATACTCGATCAGGGTGGGATACGGCCCGCCGACGGGGAGCTGCGGAAGATTCACGCCCGCGGCGTTCGAGACGTCCTGCGGCGGGTGTACGGAGATGGCCAGCTTGGTGCCATCGCGGGTGGTCAGGTAGCCGTAGCCATCGGAGGCGATCGCCTGGTCGTAGACGTCGGTCTTCGGCGGCGCCGGTCGCGTCGACACAACGGTCAGGGGCGCCGACTCGGGGCCGCCTGCGAACGGGCGAACGCGGTACCCGGTTCCCGGCTTCACGTTGCGAAACAGCAGGCCGCCCAGCGCGTCGGCTGGCTTCGTGGCGACCGTGCGGCCGGCCCGATCGAGCAGCGACATCCGGGCACCCGCGCCCAGACCGGTCACGTAGACCTGCTCGACGCTGCCCTGCGCCTTGAACGACACCTCGGCCGCCCCCGCTCCCGTCACGAGAACGAGCGCGAGGACAACGGCACCCACGGAAAGCCAGACGCTCCGGATCATGGAGCGCACTCAAGCAGGCCTTGCCTGTGCGCGTCGCAGTTCCGGCCCGAGGCGCTAGTGGTGCAGCACGACCTCGCAGCGGCGCAGGCGGTAGGTCGGGTGGCGCTTGACGTGAACCGTGTCGTAGCCGCGGCCGCAGTCGATCGTCCCGTTGCCGAAATGGCCCCAGATGCGGTCGTTGCCGGAGCCGCCCGCGATGTCGTTGTAGCCGTGGCTCGAGTAGATCCAGTCGGGCCCCGAGCCGCCGCGCAGCGTGTCGTGCTGCCAGGTGTTGTTGCCGTCCGGCAACTGGTCGCCCCAGATGATGTCGCGACCGCGGCCGCCCGAGATCGTGTCGTTGCCGTGGCCGCCCAGCAGCTCGTCGTTGAAATCGGTCCCGGTGTCGCTGCTGCCGTTCTGGTTGGCGAACCAGACGATCCCGGTGACCGCGGGCCAGCCGACGTGGCTGACCTTGCCGTTGCCCCCCGGCGTGGTCCGGCCCTTCCCCGCCACGCATCTGTCCGCCGGGTTGGCGTGGTGGCCCCAGCAGAGGCCGAAGTAGGAGTTCGCAGGATGGCTGGGGCGGTGTGCGGTCGAGGCCTGCCCGGCGACGGGTGTCGCGAACGCAAGCATGACCGTGAGGAGCTGGACCGGACGGGGCATGCGCCGCCAGGCTAGCGAGCGCCAGCGGATCGGTGATGCGTCCCGCCGATCCCGTGATCCGCATCGCGGATCACGGGACTACTGTTGGGATCATGAGCGAGCAGCGCGTCACCATCGAGGTCGCCGACCACGTCGCGGTCGTCACCCTGAACCGTCCGGACAAGCACAACGCCCTGGATGGCGCGATGTTCGAGGGCATCCTCGCCGCGGCCGCCGAGGTCACATCCACCCCCGGCGTGCGCGCGGTCGTCCTGCACGGTGCCGGCCCGAGCTTCTGCTCCGGCCTCGACATCGGCTCGCTCATGACGGCGGCAGGCGGGTCCATGTCGCTCGACGACATCCTCGCCCGCGAGGAAGGCCGGCGCTCCAATCCCGCCCAGCGCGCGTGCACCGACTGGATCGACGTGCCCGCCCCGGTGATCGCCGCGCTCCACGGCAACTGCTTCGGCGGCGGCCTCCAGATCGCGCTCGGCGCCGACATCCGCTTCGCCACGCCCGACGCGCGGCTGAGCGTCATGGAGGCGCGCTGGGGGCTGGTGCCGGACATGGGGATCACGTCGACCCTCCCCCGCCTCGTGCGCGCCGACATCGCCAAGGAGCTCACCTACACCGGCCGCGTGATCTCGGGGGCGGAGGCGGTGGCGCTCGGGCTCGTCACGCGCGCGGCGGAGGATCCGCTTGCCGCGGCCAAGAAGCTCGCTGCGGAGATCGCTGGGCGCTCGCCGGACGCCGTGCGGGCCGCCAAGCGCCTCTACGACGCCTCCTGGAACGCCACCGTCGAGGAGGGTCTACTGCTGGAGACCGAACTCCAGCGCGGCCTGATCGGCTCGCCCAACCAGATCGAGGCCGTCCGCTCCGGGATGGCGAAGGAGCCCGCCCGCTTCGACGACCCCGTGCGCGTGGCGTGAGCTCAGGCTTCGGCACCGAGCACCTCCCCTATGGCATCGGACGGCGCGGTACGGGCGAGCCGCGTTGCTTCGTGCGCCTCGAGGACCGCGTGCTCGATCTGGCTTCGCTCGATCTCCCGGTCCCGCCCGGGACGTTCGAAGCGCCCACGCTGAACCCGTTCCTCGAGCTCGGAAGTGCGGCGTGGGACCCGGTGCGCGCACGGATCGGCGAGCTGATCGCCGACGGCGGCGAGCTGCCGAGCTTCGCGCTGGAAGAGATCGAGCTCATGCTGCCGATCGCGGTCGGCGACTACGTCGACTTCTACTCCTCGCTGCACCACGCGCAGAACGTCAACCGCCTGTTCCGTCCCGACAACCCGGACGTCCTGCCCAACTGGCGTCGCATGCCCATCGGCTACCACGGGCGCTCCGGGACGATCGTCGTGAGCGGCACCGGCGTGCGCCGTCCAAAGGGGCAGATCGGCGAGGGCGCGTTCGGCCCCGAGCCCGCGCTCGACCTCGAGCTCGAGCTGGCGTTCGTCACCGGCTCCGAGGACATCTTCGGCTACGTGCTGCTCAACGACTGGAGCGCCCGCGCGATCCAGGCCTTCGAATATCAGCCGCTGGGGCCGTTCCTCGGCAAGTCGTTCGCGACCTCGATCGCGGCCTGGATCACTCCGGCCGCGGCGCTGGCCACGTACCGGACCGAGGGCGAGCGACAGGAGCCCGAGCCGCATGCCTACCTGCAGGTCGCCGAGCCGCGCGTGCTTGACCTGCCGCTGGAGCTCGAGCGCAATGGCGAGGTGATCAGCCGCACGAACGCGCGCCACCTGTACTGGGGGCCCGAGCAGCAGCTGGCCCATGCCGGCGTCAACGGCGCGACGATCCGCCCCGGCGACCTCTTCGGCTCGGGCACCATCTCGGGACCCGATCGCGGCTCGGAGGGCTGCCTGCTCGAGCTCACGAACGGCGGCACCGACGGCGCGTTTCTCGCCGACGGCGACGAGATCGTGCTGCGCGGCGGCACCGCCGACGGCGCGATCACGCTCGCCGAGGTGCGCGCGACGATCCTGCCGGCCGACTGATCGATGCCGCGCTACCGGACCGCGCGAAGCCGCCCCGCGGCCCGCCGAGCCTGGCGCTCCGCGCGCGCCAGCCGCGCCGCGGATGGGAAGCCGGCCCCGCCACGCAGCGCCGCCGCGCCCGCGCTCGCGGCCGCGATGCCGCGGGCCCGTATGTGCCGGCCGCCGATCGTGCCCGTGGCCCCGCCCTTGCGATCGAGCCGAAGGGTGCCATCGAGGCTTCCTGGTCCGTTGACCCTGAGCGTGCCGGTGGGATGGTCGCCGCCGAGCTCCAACGTCCCGGTCACGCGGACCGACGCGAGATAGCTGTAGCTGCGCAGCTTCAGCTTCGAGCTGCCCTGCAGCCGGTAGGAGCCGCCGCGCAGGCCGCCACCCTGAAGCTTGGCGAACCCGGCGTAGAGGTCCTGAATCACCGCCACCCGGGCGTCGATGGCCGACACCAGGGCCGCGGAGACGACACGGCCGCGTGAGCCGCCCGTCCCTGGCGGCGTCCGGAACGCACTCAGCGCGTGCGGCGCGATCGGAAACGGAGCGACGGCGTTCGTCATGCCGGTGCACGGGTCGCCCACGCGCGCGCGATCGATGAAGCGCTTCAGCGCTGTGGCGGCGCAGCCGGTCTGGTCGCTGTCGAGCTCGTCGTGGCCGGTGCCCGCCACGGTCACGATGCGGGCATGCGGCAGCTCGTTGGCGACCTCGCGGCCGTTCTCCAGCGGCGTGCGGAGGTCCAGGCGGCCGTCGAGGATCAGCGCCGGCACGTCCGGCAGCGGCGCGGTCGAGGGTGGCGAGACGCCGGCGTCGCCGGGCCAGAGCACGCAGTCGCTCGCGAGCGAGTTGCTGATCACCGCCGCGCGCGGCAGCGGATAGAGCGCCTGATCGCTGTAGCCGGCGAGCCCCTGCTCGACCAGTGGCACGCGATCCCCGAACGGGCTCGAGAGCGGATAGGGCAGCGGCGAGTCCTGGCAGTTCGTCACGACGTTGAGGCCGGCGCTGAGGTCGGCAAGCTTCATCGGCGGCCCGGCCGAATCGCGGCGCAGGCGCAGGAACATCGCCGGGTCACCCTCCACGGCGGCGCGGATCGCCGCCGGGAGCGCGGGCTGCACGTACGGGTTCAGGTCGGCGCCGATCAGGACGTTGATCAGGTCGTCTGCCGTGCCGTAGCGCACGGTGTGGCGGCGCCCGGAGGCGTTGTAGGCCGGGCCGCTGATGCCACCGGCCTGCAGCTTCGCCGCAAGCGCCGCAACATCGGCGACCGGATCGGAGGTGATGCCGCTGCAGGCCTTGTTGGCGCACTGCTCACGCAGGACCCGCGGCATGCGCTGGTAGGTGTCGAGCAGGTAGGGATCGAGCCCGCGGGGGGCGACCACGGAGTCGAGGATCAGGCTGTCGGTGTGCTCCGGGTACAGGCGGGCGTACTGCTGGGCGACGAAGGTCCCGTAGGAGACGCCCATCAGGGCGATCTTGTCCACGCCGAGATCCACACGCAGCGTTTCGATGTCACGGGCGCTGTCGACGGTCGAGAAGAACGCGCGTTGGGGCCCGATCCGCTGGGCGCAGTCGGCCAGCTCCTGGGGGACGACCGGGGTCAGCCCGTCCTCGCGCTGGAGCACCGGGCAGTTCAGCACGCCGGAAGCGCCGGTGCCGCGCTGGTCGAACACGGCGAGCCGGTAGCGCTTGAGCGCCGGAGCGAGGCTGACGGCGTACGACGACGCCAGGTCGATCGAGGACTGGCCCGGACCGCCCGACAGCGCCAGAAGCACCGGCCGTGAGGCCGGAACGTTGCGCTCGACGGCGATCTTCAGGCCGATCGTGCCCGGGACGCTGCCGCTGTGGTCCAGCGGCACCTCGATCGTGCCGCAGCCGAACCCCGGCTGGTGTTTGCACGCGGTCAGCCCTGCCGCCTGTGCGGCCGGCGCGGCGACGAGCACCAGCAGCAGGGCGAGGAGCGAGAGGCGGGGCACGGAGGGATCAAGCTAGCGAGACTTGAGCGAAAACGCCTGGCCTGGACGTTTGATCGATCGTGCGCAGACACCGAACGGCCGACGATGGTCCTGTGACCTTCTCCGACGCCGATATCCCAGCGGTCCGCTGCCTCGCCTGTGCCTTCGAGTGGCACACCCCGCTGATGGCCGACGGCCTGCGCCTCCTGGGGTCCTGCGCCAAGTGCGGTGGCGAGCTCAAGTTCGCCGATGCCGCACCGGCCGAGGATTCGTCCGCAGCGCCGGCCGCGGACGCCCGTGCGCCGCACCTGGTGCTCGGCGTCCCCAGGCGCTGAGCCATGTAGGTCCGTAACCCGGTCCCGCGGGTACCCTTCGACTGCCCATGGCCGCGGACGTGCGACGCCCCAGCTCCGCCGAGCGCGACGCTCAGCGGGTTGCCCTTGCCGCCGAGTGGCGGCGCCTCGCGCGCGGCGCCACGTTCGTGGCGGTGCTCACCAGCCCGGCCACGTTCGCCCTCCTGCACGTGGCCAACGACTGGCCGATCGGCTGGGCGCTGCTCGGAACGATCCTGATCATCGCGGCCTTCCGCGGCCTGATCGACGTAATCGCGCACCGCTTCGTCCCCCGCGCGACGCTGTACGGCGCCGGGCGCGAATTGCTCGACGACGACATCGTCGCGCGCAGGCGCCTGTGGTACTGGCGTGCGAAGTACCGCCGCCTGACCTACCTGGCGCTGATCCTCGGCATCCCGCTGCTGATCCTCTACCTGATCAACGGCACGACGCCGGGCGACGTCCTGGGCTCGATCGGCGACTTCGTCTCGAACCCGCAGACGATCGCGATGGTGCTGATCCTCGGGCTGCAGATCCCGCTGCTGTTCTTCGCCAACCTGCTGATCATCTTCGGGCCGATGCTGTTCTTCGGCCTCAAGCAGATGCGCGGCTACGAACCCGGCGACGCCGATTGGGGCGTGAAGCTCGAGGACGTGCGCGGGCAGGCCGAGCCCAAGGAGGAGGTCACGCGCGTGATCTCGCTGTGGCAGTCGGGCGAGGAGTTCCGCAAGGCCGGTGGCAAGCCGGAGCGCGGCCTGCTGTTCATCGGGGCCCCGGGCACCGGCAAGACGATGCTCTCCAAGGGGATCGCCACCAGCTTCAACTCGCCGATCGTGACGATGCCGGGCTCGGGCTTCGCCCAGACGTTCATCGGGATGGACGTGATCATCGTCCAGTTCCTCCTTGCCAAGGCGCGGCGCCTGGCGCGCAAGTGGGGCGGCCAGTGCATCGTCTTCATCGACGAGATCGACGCCGTCGGCATGCGCCGTCAGGCACTCGGCGCGGGAGGCATGAGCCAGGATCTGCCGTCCTCGATCCACGACATCCTGTGGTTCGGACAGTGGGGCGCGCTGACGCCCACCGAGGACCTGATCGTCGAGACGCCGGAGTGGCGCGAGCGGCTCTTCGCCGCGCGCGCGCCGCAGCGGCCGGTGGTCTATCCACCGGCGCTGGTCGGGCTCGCCGACCGGATCAACGGCTTCTTCTTCCCCGGCGGGATGGGTGGCGGCATGGGCGGCGGGCTCGCGCTCAACCAGCTGCTGGTGCAGATGGACGGGATCGACGAGCCGCCGTTCTTCCGCAAGTTCGCGACGAAGAAGTTCAACACGTTCCTCGACGCGCTGTACATCGTCCCGCGGAAGCTCGGCAAGGCGTCGCTGCGCATCCGGCCGCCCAAGCCGCGGCAGGAGCAGGTCTACTTCATCGGCGCGACCAACGTCCCGCTCGAGCAGCTCGACCCGGCGCTGCTTCGCCCGGGCCGCATGGGCCGCCACATCTACTTCCGGACGCCGACCAAGGTGGACCGCCGCGACATCTTCGAGCTCTACCTCGGCAAGGTCGCCCACGTCCCCGAGCTCGACACCGAGAAGCGCCGCGACGAGCTCGCGCGCATCACGAACGGGTACTCCCCGGCGATGATCGAGCAGGTCTGCTCGATGGCGCTCACCTACGCCCATTCCGATGGGCGCAACGCCTTCGAGTGGGGCGACATCGTCGAGGCGATCACGACGGTCGAATCGGGGACCGCCCAGAACATCGAGTACGCGCCGGACCAGTCGCGCGCAACGGCGATCCACGAGGCCGGGCATGCGATCGCCAGCCACGTCTACGTCTCCAACGCCGAGCACACGCGCCTGTCGATCCGCAAGCGCGGGCGCTCGCTGGGCCACTACCAGCGGATGCTCAAGGAGGAGCGCGTGGAGGGCATCGCGTTCCGCCACGAGGAGGTTGCGGACCTGGTTGTGACGCTCGGCGCGATGGCGGCCGAGCACGTCTTCTACGGCGAGAACTCCACCGGCGTCGGCGGCGACGTGCGTTCGGTCACCACCGAGGTGGGCCTGCTGGTCGGCGCGGCGGCGATCGGACCCGAGCCCGTCGACCTCAGCGGCCGCGTCCCGGAGTCCGAGCGCGCGGAGCGCGAGCAGGAGCTGATGGAGCGCTTCGAGCGCATCGGCCTGCAGATCATGAACCGGCTCAGCGGCGGCCCGCTGGCGGGGGACGTGATCGGCGCCGCGCTGAGCGACAAGTACAAGAAGCGCGCCGCCGCGTGCATCCTCGGCCAGGCGTACATCACCGCCCTGGCGTGCATGCGGCACAACCGCGAGGCCGTCGCACGGATCGCGGAAACGCTGATGGAACGCCGCGAGCTCTACGGCGACGAGGTCACCGACGTCCTGAACGCCGCGTGTCTCGAGGCGCCCGAGATCGACCTCCTCGAGGAAGCCCTGTGGCCCAAGGTCGCATGAGCGAAGAGCCCCGACAGAGCCTGTTCGAGCCGACGCTCGAGGACACCGAGGCGGAGCTGCGCCCGATCGCGCGCGAGCGCCCGGAGGACCCGGCCGGCACCAAGCCGCGCCACGACCCGTCGGCGCTGCTGCCGGAGTCCCATGAGCCGCTTCTGCGCCAGCGCGCGAACGCGGACGCCGGCCTGGATCCGATCGACGATGACGACGATGCCCCGATCCCGCCGACCGTCGTACCGCCGCACTCCGCGCGCTTCCAGTTCGTCTACGGGATCCTGATCGGCGTCGCGGTCGCGGCGCTCGTGGCCGCGGCGATCGTGTTCACCCACGGCGACAGGAAGCAAACGGTCGCGCTGTCGACGTGGTCGACGTGGCAGCCGACGCGCGGCAGCGGCGACCCCATCCAGCAGATCGTCGACCACGTCGCGCCCGAGTACCGGCTGCCCTCGGGCAGGCAGATCGTCGCCGTGACGGGCGGTCCGTCGCAGGTCCAGGGGGTCCCGCTCGTGGTCGCGCTCGTCTCGGATCCGGCCAAGGGTGGTGCGATGTCGATCCTCGAGAACAAGAATGTCGTCCTGTATCGCATGTGCGGCCTGGGCAACGACTGCGCGATCAAGGACGGCAAGCCCTCCGTCGAGCGCGGCCTTTACTTGCGCCGCGAGGCGCTCGAGCTGGCGCTCTACACGTTCAACTACGTCGCCAAGGTCGACGCCGTGACCGTGCTGATGCCGCCGGAGATGGGCAAGAAGCCCAGCGTCGCGCTCCTGTTCCGCCCTGAGGACGTGCAGCCGTCGCTGCAGAACCCACTGGTCGACACGCTGCCTGGGCCGACGCCCAGCCTCAAGACGCTGAAGACCTCGCCCAGCACGCCGATCGTCAACAGCATCACGGGGCCGCTGCAGTTCGACTTCTCGGTCACCCAGGACAACACGAACGCCCGCGGCTACCTGGTGCTGGACACGCCCAAGGGCCCCTGAGGCTCGTATCCTCGGCATGCGGTCACCGGCAGCCGCGGGTATTTCGGAAATGCCGGGTCCTGCCTGCTGCGCAGGCACATCGAGAACGTCGAGCCGCGGCCGCTGCGGATGATCTTCTGGTGCACGCAGGTCGCGCACAGACCGACGGGCTGGCCTGCTGGCGTCATGTCGGCCATGACCAAAGGATAGTTGCGAGGGCAACGATAAGATTCGTCGCCGATGGCCATCTTCCGACGACTCCTCGGCTTCCTGCGCCCCTATCGCAGCGGCGTCATCTGGTCCTTCGTGCTTGCCACGCTCGCGATGGTCGCCAGCGTCGCGATCCCGTGGCTCGTCGGGCGCGGGATCGACCAAGTGCGCGCCCACGATCACACCGGGCTGCGCAACTACGGGATCGCGGTGGCGATCGCCGGCGTGCTCTCGTTCGGGCTGTCTGTCGCGCGGCGCCTGGTCGCGGGCCGCGTCTCGCTGGGCGTCGAGTACGACCTGCGCAACACCTTCTATGCCCATCTGCAGGCGCTGGAGCTGGGGTTCTTCGATCGCCAGCAGACCGGTCAGCTCATGTCGCGCGCGACGGTCGACCTGCAGGGCGTGCGGTTCTTCCTCGGCTACGGCCTGGTGTTCATCGTGCAGTCGGCGCTGACGATCGTGCTCGTCGCGGCCGCGATGATCCTGATGAACCCCGGGCTTGCCGCGCTGGCCCTGATCCCGGTGCCGTTCGTCGTGATGATCGCCCAGCGTTACGGCCGGCGCGCGCGGCCGGCGGCCCAGGAGGTCCAGCAGCGGATCGCCGAGCTGACCGCGGAGGTCGAGGAGAACATCTCGGGCGTGCGCGTCGTCAAGGCCTTCGCGCGCGAAGAGCGCCAGCTCGGCCGGTTCGCGGGCACCACCCAGCGCGTGTTCGACCAGGCCATGATCGCGACGAGGCTGCAGGCCTACTACAACCCGCTGATCGGCTTCCTGCCGCAGCTCGGGCTCGCGGTGGTGCTGCTGATCGGGGGCCGGCGGGTTGTCAACGGCTCGATGTCGATCGGCGACTTCACCGCCTTCTACACCTACCTGCTGCGGCTGCTGTCGCCGATGCGATCGCTCGGCATGTTGCTCGGCATGGCACAGCGCGCGACCGCCGCGGGCGCGCGCCTGTTCGAGATCCTCGACCGCACCCCGCGGATCGTCGCGCCGAACGGCGCGCCGGTGCTGCCGGAGGGCTCGGGGGCGGTGCGCTTCGAGCACGTGACGCTGGGCTATGAAGGCCAGGACGTGCCCGCGCTGCACGACGTCTCGATCGACGTCCCCGCCGGGCGCACGGTCGCGCTTGTGGGCGCGACCGGCTCGGGCAAGACCACTCTCGTTCAGCTGCTCCCGCGCCTGTACGACCCCATCGAGGGGCGCGTGCTGGTCGACGGGGTCGACGTGCGCACCGTTGCGACGGCGTCCCTGCGCGAGGCGATCGCGGTCGTCGACGACGCGCCGTTTCTTTTCAGCACGTCGGTGCGCGAGAACATCGCCTACGCGCGGCCGGACGCGACCTTCGAGGAGGTCGAGATCGCCGCGCGGCGCGCACAGGCGCATGGCTTCATCGAGCACCTGCCGGAGGGCTACGACACCCGCATCGGCGAGCGCGGCCTGACGCTGAGCGGCGGCCAGCGCCAGCGCGTCGCGATCGCGCGGGCGTTCCTGGCAGATCCGCGCATCCTGATCCTCGACGACGCGACGTCCAGCGTCGACGCGTCGACCGAGCAGGAGATCAAGACCGCGCTGCGCGAGGTGATGGCCGGGCGCACGACGTTCGTCATCGCCCACCGGCTCTCGACGATCGCGCTGGCCGACGAGATCGTCGTGCTCGAAGACGGCGAGCTGATCGCCCACGGGACGCACGACGAGCTGCTCGAGCTCTCCGACCTCTATCGCGAGATCGTCGAGAAGGGCCTGCCCGACCAGGTGTTCCTGACGCGCAATCCTGTCGAGCGTGAGGTGGCGGGGCTATGACAAGCGCCGAAGGCCTCTCCCGCCGCGACGACCTGCGCCGCCGCCTGCGCGGCACGAGCGGGCGCGGGCGCAAGCTGCGCGGGCTCGTCATCCTGCTGCGGCCCTATCGCATGCGCGTCATCGCGATGTTCGTCGCGCTGGTCGTCGGGACAGCCGCGTCGCTCGCGCCCGCGCCGCTTGCGCAGCAGGCGATCGACAACGGGATCCTCGCGAAGGACATCTCGACGCTCGACTGGATCGTCGTCGCCTTCGTCATCAGCGGGCTGCTGGTGTGGGTCGGAACCTTCTTCCAGACCTACCTCACCGGCTGGGTCGGCCAGCGTGCGCTGCAGGACCTGCGACTGCAGATCTTCACGCACCTGCAGGAGATGCCGGTGGGGTTCTACGAGCGCCGGCCCGCAGGCGTCCTGATCTCACGCATGACCAACGACGTCGAGGCCCTGGACTCGCTCGTGACCGACAGCGTCGTGACGCTGTTCCAGGCGTCGCTGACGCTGATCGGCTCGATCGTGATCCTGCTGCTGTTCGACGTGAAGCTGGCGCTCATCACGTTCCTGATCTTCCCGGTGATGGCGATCGGGTCGCTGCTCTTCCGGATCGCATCCGCCGACGCCTACCGGCGCACGCGCGAGACGATCGGCCGGATCACGGCCTACCTGCAGGAGTCGCTCAGCGGCATCAGGGTCGTGCGCGCGTTCGCCCAGGAGCCGCGCCACGTGGGCGAGTTCGCCGCACTGAACGACCTCAACCGCGACGCCAACATGGTCACCGTCAAGCTCAACGCCGCGTACTTCCCGGCCGTGGAGTTCGTCTCCTCGCTGGCGACCGTGCTGGTGCTGATCTTCGGCGGCGCGCAGGCGATCGACGGCCAGGTGACCGTCGGCGTCCTGGTCGGCTTCATCGCGGCCCTCAACGGCTTCTTCGACCCGATCGGCCAGCTGTCGCAGCTGTACACGACCTACCAGTCGGGCATGGCGGCGCTGGACAAGATCTTCGAGCTGCTCGACGAGCAGCCCGACCTCGTCGAGCCCACCGATCCCGTCACGCTGCCGCAGCCGCTGCACGGCGAGATCACCTTCGACCACGTCACGTTCGCCTACCGGACACAAGACGGCACGAAGCTCGCGCTCGACGACGTCGACCTCAACGTCCCGCCGGGCCAGACGGTCGCGCTCGTCGGCGCGACGGGCGCCGGCAAGTCGACGTTCGCCAAGCTCGTCGCGCGCTTCTACGACCCGACCGAGGGACGTGTGCTCGTCGACGGCATCGACCTGCGCGACGTGAGCTCGCGTGCCCTGCGCGAGCAGATGGGCATCGTGCCCCAGGAGGGCTTCCTGTTCAGCGGCACGATCGGCGACAACATCTCCTTCGGCAATCCGGAGGCCGACGCCGCCGCGCTCGAGGACGCCTGCCGCGCCGTCGGCGCTTGGGACTTCATCGATCGCCTGCCGGAGGGCCTCGACACGCAGATCGGCGAGCGCGGCGTCCAGCTCTCCGCGGGGCAGCGCCAGCTCGTCGCCTTTGCCCGCGCGCTGGTGGCCGACCCGCGCATCCTGATCCTCGACGAGGCGACCTCGAACGTCGACCTTCACACAGAGACGAAGATCGAAGAGGGCTTGCGGCGGCTGCTCGCCGGCCGCACCGCGATCGTCATCGCCCACCGCCTGTCCACGATCCGCCAATCGGGCCGGATCGTCGTCCTCGACGGCGGCCGGATCGTCGAGCAGGGCACCCATGACGAGCTCCTGGAGGCCGAGGGCGCCTACTTCTCGCTGTACCGCGACTGGGCGCAGCAGGCGGCTGCCTGAGCCTCCCGCCGCTATCCTGCTGAGCGTCCTTTCCGGGATGGTGTAATTGGCAACACGCGTGCCTCTGGAGCACGAGTTTGGGGTTCGAGTCCCTGTCCCGGAGCTGGAGCGTTTGCGCTCCTGTTGCAGAATGGTCGCGCGCCAGACCTATCTCGTCGGAGGTGAGCGCGCTGGCTACCCTGGGCTTGGAATGCGACAGCGGCGTGACGATCCAGGTCGGCCATGGCAGGGCCGGGCGTAGGTTTTCGCATGGTCGTTATCGCCGCCGGCCTGCTTGCTTTCCTGCTCTTCGCGGGACTCGCTGAGGCTGCTCGGCGCGGTAATCGGGCGGCTCGCGCGGCGGCGACGGTCGAGGGGGTTGTCCTCATCCCGCTTGCGGGTCTTGGCGTGCTGTTGGCCCTGCTACTACAGGGGTTCACGTGCGATGACCACTGCGACTCCAGCCCCTCTGCGCACTGGTCGAATACAACCGACGCTTGGCAATGGCGGGGTCAACTCCTCGTGGCAGCACTCGGCTTCCTCGCAGTCGGCGCCGCCGTCGCGCTGATGCGATCCCGCAGTTACCGGTGGGCGACCGCGTCGATGACACTCGCTACCGCATCGTTCGGGGCATGGGCTGCCATCCTCGCTCCGCTGGGGAACCGCCTCGGCATCTGATCCGAGGTGGCATCCCGGGGTAGCCGCGTACGAGGGCCCGGATTCGCGGGCCCTAGCCGGAAAGGGGGATCGCGGCCGCGATGAGAGTGCCGCGGTGGCCCGGGCTCTCGATCCGGAGCTCTCCGTCGATCGCGGCGAGCCGGTCGGCCAGCCCGACGAGGCCGCTGCCGGCGGGCTGAGCGCCTCCGATGCCGTCGTCGCGTACGTGGACGGCGAGCGTGCCGTCCACGATCCGCGCCATGACTTCGGCGTGTGCGGCGCGAGCGTGTTTGGCGACGTTGGTCAGCGCCTCGGCGACGACGAAGTAGGCGGTCGCCTCGACCGCGGTCGGCAGCCGGCTCACGGACACGTCGATCTCGACCGGCACCGGCATCCGCGAAGCCAGCACGGCCACCCCCGCGCGGAGCCCGCCCTGGGTGAGCGCCGCCGGGAGGATGCCGTGCGCGAGCTCGCGCAGCTCGACCATCGCCTGCTCGGAATGCTCGAGCGCCTCGCCGAGGAGCGCGGGGGCGGCCGCCTGCTCATTCTGCAGGGCGCGACGTGCCAGCTTGAGCGTGATGATCGTATGGACCAGCCGCTGCTGGGCGCCGTCGTGCAGATCGCGAACGACGCGCCGGCGCTCCTCGTCGGTCGCCGCCACGATCCGGGCCCGGGACGCCGCCACCTCTCTGCGGGCCTCGGTGTTCGAGATCGCCGTCGCAACGAGCTCCGTGAAGGTCTCCAAGCGCGATTCGGTATCCGCTGGGAGGGGTTCGCCCGCGGTCGAGTAGGCGCCCATCGCGCCCCAGAGGTTGCCATCGACAACGATCGGCGCCCCGACTGCTGCGCCCACTCCGTGCTCGCGCGCTGCGTCACCAAGCGGCCCCGAGGGATCGACATAGCGGTCGAGCCGGGCCGGACGGCCGGTGTCCCAGACCAGCGTGCTGATGTTGTTGCCCCCAAGGCGCCACCGGCGGCCAACGAAGGGCCGAACAGAGTCGGCTTCCCGGCCCGAGACCGCGACCACGGTGACGGTCCCATCGGGCTCGTAGCGGCTCATACCCGCGATTCCCACGCGAAGCAGTCGCCCGACCTCCTCGGTGACCGCCCCGAACAGATCCTCCGCCGGCGCGCCACGCGCCACCAGCGTCGCGACGCGCCGCAATGCCGCCTGCTCCTCGGCCAGCCGAGCGAGTCCGGCGCGGCTCTCGGCATTTGCGATCGCCGTCGCCAACAGCTCCGTGAACGCGGCGATCCTCGATTCGGCGTCCACCGGGAGCCGCCGGTCGTCCGTCGATGAGGCGAGCATCACTCCCCACGGGCGCTGGTCGACTTCGATCGGGGCACCGACCGCCGAGCCCCCGCTCAGCCGGCCGCGCGTCTGACCTTCCGCGCGGCTCCAGGCGGCGACCTCGGTCGCCGTCCCGTCGGGCTCGTAGCGCGCCATGTGTGTCGCGTCGACACCAAGGAGCAGGCCGACCTCACGCGCGACCGCCGCGAACACCTCGGTGGGAGGGACGCCGCGGGCGACCTGCGTCGCCACGCGTCTCAGCGCGGCCTGCTCTTCGGCGAGTCGCGTCGATCGCAGCGCCTCGCGCTGCGACCGGGCCGCCATATGGCTGACAACGAGGGAAGACACCAGGAACGCCGCAAGCCCGGACCACCGGTCTGGCGTGCCGGGATTCAAGGTGTACCGGGGAGGCAGGAAGAAATAGCTGAACGCCGCCATGCTCACGAGCGACACCGCGCCCGCGGCGGCCGCGCCGTACACCAGCGCGACGGGCACGACCGCCAACAGATAGAGCACCCCCAGCCCCAGGGCGGGGACGCGCGGCTCCAGAAGCGCGATCGCTCCCGTGACTCCAGCGACGAGCACCGCACTCGCGAGGGCGGCGCGCAGCCGGCGAAGGATCGGCGGTGTCATCCCATGATCTCCCGGGGACTCCATTGTGAGCCTTCACCGCGGGGGGTCTCAACGCCCCGGGCAGAAGGATCCGGGCCGCGTACGCTTGCCGCCATGAGCCGCTACGGGAAGCGCAACCTGCTCGTGCACGAGGACGAGCCGTTCAACGCCGAGACGGCGCTCGCTGCTCTGGCAGCGCCGCTGACCGCCACGGACGCGTTCTACGTGCGCGGGCACGGCGCGGTGCCGGAGATCGACCCCGCAGCGTGGCGGCTGCACGTGCACGGGCTCGTCGAGCGGGAGCTGGATCTGTCTCTCGGCACCTTGCGCGAGGCGTTCCGGGAGCGCGAGGTGACAGCAACGCTGCAGTGCGCAGGCAACCGTCGCGCGGGTTTGATCGCCATTCGTGACATCCCCGGGGAGGCGCCGTGGGGTCCGGGCGCTACCGGTACCGCGACGTGGACGGGCGTCGCGCTCGCCGACGTGCTGGCGCTGGCGAGTCCGCTGCCTCAGGCCGAGCACGTGGGTTTCGAGGGCGCCGACGTCAGCCCGGAGGCAAGCCCCGCCCAGCGCTTCGGCGGTTCGATCCCGCTCGAGAAGGCGTGCCGCCACGAGGTCCTGCTCGCCTGGGCGATGAACGGCGAGCCGCTCCCGCTCGTCCACGGCGCGCCGCTACGCGTGGTCGTGCCCGGCTACCTCGGCGCGCGCAGTGTCAAGTGGCTCGAGCGGATCGAGGTCCGCTCGACGCCCTGGCAGGGGTACTTCCAGAACGTCGTCTATCGGCTGTTGCCGCAGGACGGGATCCCGGGCCCGGGCGCCGGGATGCCGCTCGGCCTGATCGCGCTCAACTCCGATGTCTTGTCTCCGGCCGACGGCGCGACGGTTCCGGCGGGCCCGGTCGAGGTGCGCGGGTACGCGTTCGCCGGCGGCGAGCGGTACGTCGCCCGGGTCGACGTCTCGCTCGACGGCGGCGCGAGCTGGTCCCAATCGGAGCTGCTCGACGATCTCGGCATGTGGGCCTGGCGGCATTGGCGCATCACGGTCGACCTCGCGCCGGGAGAGCACGAGATCCTCGTCCGCGCCTGGGACTCCTCGGCGGCCACGCAGCCCGAGGACGAGGCGGCGCTCTGGAACCCGAAGGGTTACGTCAACAACGCCCGCCCGCGGATCAGGGTGCGCGCGGCATCCGCTCCGGTCGGCGATGTCCCTCGTCCGCCACCGGACTGACAACGAGTGCAGACGCGCCACATCGGTTTGTGCCCTCGGCACAGCGGCGACGCGCTCTCCACGTCGTACAACCAAGGATGGAAGGAGAGGAAATGGCCGAGCAGGCAACCTCCTCCGCCGAGCAGGCGAAGGAGAAGGCGCAGGAGAAAGCGCAGGAGGCCACCCAGCAGGCCAGGCGCAATCTGCGCGACCAGGTGGACTCCCGTTCCACCCAGGCCGGGGAACAGATCTCCCAACAGGCGGGCGACGTTCGCTCGCTGTCGCAGGAGCTGCGAAGCCACGGCAAGGACGGGCCGGCGAAGATCGCCGAGCAGGCGGCGGACCGCGCCGAGCAGGTCGGCAGCTACCTGAAGCGCTCGGACGCCGAGAGGATCCTGGATGACGTCGAGGGCTTCGCGCGGTCCAATCCGTGGGCCGTCATGGCCGGCGGGATGGCGGTCGGGTTCGTGGCCTCGCGCTTCCTGAAGGCCTCCAGCAGCGACCGCTACCACGGTCGGATGACTGGACAGGGGCAGCTCGAGACGTCGACGAGCGGCATCGAAAACGCCGATCGCTTCGGTCGCCAGGCGCCTGTGGGCGCTCCGGCGGTCGGCCCGGCCACGACACCGCAGATCTGATGGCTACCGATCACACGACCACGGACCAGCGCGAGCAGTCCGTGGGGGATCTGCTCAAGCAGCTCTCGCAAGAGACGAGCACGCTCGTGCGCAAGGAGCTCGAGCTCGCAAAGGCCGAGGTGGCCGAGAAGGGCAAGCATGCCGGCGTCGGCGCCGGGATGTTCGGCGGCGCCGGGGCGGCGGGCCTCACGGCCCTGTTCGCGCTGACGCTGACGGCCATCTTCGCCCTGGACACGTTCATGAAGGGGTGGCTTGCCGCCCTGATCGTGACCCTGGTCTGGGGTGCCATTGCAGGCGTGCTCGCTCTGATGGGCCGCAATCGAATCAAGGAGGCGACCCCGCCGGCGCCTCAGACCGTCGAAACCGTGCAGGAGGACTTCCAATGGGTGAAGACCCACAAGCCATCCGCGAAGAGATAGAGGACACCCGCGAGCGTATGGGCGACACCGTCGACGCGCTCGCCTACAAGACCGACGTCAAGTCGCGCACGAAGGAGAAGGTGACCGACAAGGTGGATTCGCTCAAGGAGAAGGTGACCGGCGCGACCGGCACCATGACTGACACCGCCCCCAGCGGCCACGAGGTCAAGGAGGGGGCCCAGCGGGCCGTGGGCGTCGCCCAGGAGAACCCGCTCGGACTGGCCATCGGTTCGATCGCCGTCGGCTTCGTCGCCGGCATGCTCATCCCCGGGACGCGGGCCGAGAACCAGAAGATGGGCCGCGTCGCCGATCAGGTCAAGAGCCAGATCAAGGACACGGCGCAGGAAGCCGTCGAGCACGGCAAGCAGGTCGCCCAGGAGACGGTCCAAGCCGCCTCCGAGACGGCCAAGGATCGCGGCCAAGAGCACGCGCAGGACCTCAAGGACACCGCGCGGGAAACCGCACAGACCGTCGGCCCCGCCAGCTGACATTCCAGGAGCCGCGGTCCCGAGGCCGGGACCGCGGCCCTGGCTCAGCCCGGAGGCCTGGCGCCGTTCGGCGCGAACTGCTCCATGATCGCGTCCTCGAGGCCCGGGTCCAGGACGAGGAGGACCTCGTCGCCGGCGGCGATCACCGTGTCGCCCTTGGGGACGAACCCACCGTCGTCGCGCAGGACGCTGATGATCAGCGAGCCGTCGGGCAGGTTGACCTCGCTGACCGCGCGGCCCGCGGCAGGCGCACCCGCGGTCACCTCGACCTCGATGATCTCGAGCTTCTCGTCGCGCAGGTCGAGCAGGTGGACCAACCCGTAAGAGGGAACCTCGTGCTCGATCAGGCGCAGGATCAGGTCGGTCGCGCTGACGGCCGGCTGGATGTTCAGCAGCTCGAACCAGCGGCGGTTTCGCGGGTTGTTGACGCGGGCGATGATCCGTTCGCAGAGGTACTTCTCGCGCGCGATCTGGCAGATGAGGATGTTGTCCTCGTCGTCGCCCGTCACCGCGATCACCAGCTCGGCGCGCTGGATGCCGCCGCGCTCGAGGACCCACAGCTCGGTGGCGTCGCCGTACTGGGCTACGTGCTCGAGCTCCTGCTCGATGGTCAGGTAACGGCTGCGGTCGCTCTCGATGAGCGTCACCTCGTGGCCCTTGCCCATGAGCTCGCGGGCGAGGTTCCAGCCGACCTTGCCGCCGCCTGCGATCACGACGTACATCAGACGCCCACCGCGGCCTTGACCTGCTCGATCGCCGTCTTGGTCGGACAGATCGTCTCGAGGCCCTGCTCGGCGTACCAGGCTGCCCGGGCGGGGTCCATGACGCGGGCGATCACGCGGTCGACTCCGAAGCCGCGCTTGGCGATCTGGGCGATCGTGAGGTTCGTGTTGTCGCCGTCGGTCGAGGCGATGAACACGTCCGCGCGCTCGATCCCGGCCTCCTCGAGCGCATCGGCCTCGATTGCGTGGCCAACGGTGAAAAGGCCGCCGGCGTCCTCCCAGGAGGTCTCCATGCCGGCGTCGAGGCGCTCGTGCGAAAGCGGGTCCTCATCGAGCACCGAAACCTCGTGACCGGCCTGGAGCGCGCTGCGCGCGACCGACGACCCGACCCTGCCTGCACCGACGATGAGAACGAACACGAGCGCGGACTCTAGCGCCCGTCGGTCGGTTCCTGCGCGGGCGGTGCCGTGAGGATGACCTGGCACTGAGCCTTGCTGACGACGTACTTCGTGACATCTCCGACGAAGTTGTCCATCGGGCCGCCGCGGCCGCCGAGCAGCGCGCCGCCGCGGATGCGCGACGGCGGCTCGGCGGCGAGAACCACCGCCTCCACCCCGCGCCGCCGCGCCTCCTCGACGATCGCCTGGCCGGCGCGACGGGCGCGAACCGTCGCCGTCGCCACCTCAACGCCCTCGTACTCCTCCCCCACCGCCTTGGCCCGCCGCAGCGCCTCGCGCGCGCGCTGCAGTTGCGCCTCCGGCAGGCGCGCGTCGAGCGGCAGCGACATCGGCACCTCGAAGACCCAGAGCGCCTCGATCGTGGCGCCTTCCTCGTCGTCGAAGTCGTCGTGCTCGTGGCCGGCGAGGCGACCGGCTGTCTGGATGATGTCGTCGTCGAGCGCATTGCCGAACAACGGGACGAGGATCGATCCGTACTCCAACTCGCGCGTCGCCTCGCGGCGCAGCGCGCGCTCGGGCACGATCACGCGCTTGGTCAGCGACTTGCCCTGGGTTGTGCGGTAGATCGTGTAGAGCAGCAAGCCGCCCGCCATCCAGCCGAAGCCCACGTAGCGCGCGCCGGAGTGGAAGATGACCACGCTGACCCACGCGATCGCCGAGAGGACCGCGCCGAGCACCGCGGGCAGCGGCAGCTCGCCACCCCTGAAGCGCACGTTGAACGGCATCTTGTAGGGCCGGTCGCGGTCGGGCTCGCGGTAGCGCAGCACGCAGATCGAGGCATGGGCGATCGTCAGGCCGAGCAGCGCCCCGAACGCGTAGATGCCGACGAGGAAGTCGAGGTCCTGGGGCGCCGTGAGCGCGCCCGCGATGAGCGCCGCGGCGATGATCAGCACGAACGGCGTGGAGCGCGTCGGGTGCAGGCGGCCCAGCGCCGACGGGATCTGGCGGTTGGTCGACAGCGAGTACGCCAGGCGCGACAACCCGAGCATGGCCGAGTTCGCGGCCGCGACCAGCGTCGCGGCGGCGGCCGCCGCGACGATGTACTTCATCGTGTCCCGCAGCCAGTGCTCCGGGAAGCTCTCGGCGATCCCGAGCATCGGCGCCTCGAGGAAGTTGCGCGACAGCGACGTCTGGTTGCCGCGCACCGGCAGCGCCATGAGCGCGACCGTCGCGATGCCGACGTAGACGACCATGATCGTCGCCGATGCGCTGGCGATCAGCCGCTTGAGCCCGGCGCGGCCGACGGCGACCTCCCCGGCCAGGCCGGCCGCGGACTCGAGCCCGGTGAAGACGACGACCGCGACACCGCCGGCGAAGATGACGTCGTCCCAGCGCGGGGTCGTGCCCAGGTGGATCGGGTCGATCAGCTCGTGCAGGTTGAAGAACCGGGCAAACCCCAGCGCGATCAGCACGACCTGGATCGCGATGTCGGCGAGCACCAGCGCGGTGATGCGGTTCACCCGGGATGTCGAGAAGCCGCGGATGTTCCGGACCACGACGTAGCCGAGGATCGCGAAGCAGAGCGCCACCTCCTGGGCGCCGGCGCCGAACTCCCTGTGGAAAGCGGCGAGGTAGTTCGTCGCCGAGAAGGCGGTGACCGCGAGCAGGATCGTGTAGTCGAGGAGGATCGCCCAGCCGGCGATGAACGACCACAACTCGTTGAACGCGTAGCGCGCGAAGACCGTCGAGCCCCCGCGCTCCTGGTGCAGCGACGACCCCTCGACGTAGGTCATCGCGGCGAGCATGAACATCAGCCCCGCGACGAGGAACACGAACGGCGTCACCCCGAGCGCGTGGTCGGCGACCACGCCCAGGGAGAAGTAGATCGCCGCGGCGACCGACGTGTAGACGATCGCGAACAGCGCGGGCGAGCCCAGCGAGCGCTCGGCGACCGAACGGTGATGGTGGTGCGGCTTGACGTCGGGTGACGCCATCAGGCTCGCTTGCTCTCTGCGTACAGACGCAGCCCGCCCGCGGCGGCAAGCAGGATCCCGAACAACAGACCGACCGAGGTCAATCCGCCGCCACCGGTGAGCGTGCGAATCACGATCCCGATGCCGAGCAGCAGCATGATCGCGGGTAGGACGCGGGTGTTCACGACGACGGCTCCGACTGGATGATGACGCGGCACGGGCGTGAGGTGAGCACCGTCTCGATGGTCTTGCCGAAGACCGTGGCGCCCTGGCGCGGCGGAAGCGGCATCACGATCGCGCGCGCCTGCATCTCCTCGGCCTCGTCGACGATCAAGCGGCCCGCGCCGCCCGGCCGGACCTTCTCCACGTGACCCGAGACCCGGCGCCCGCCCTGGATGCGGGCCTGTTCGATGATCGTTTGCGCCGCGAGTTCCTGCTCGGGCATCTCCGCGCCGATCGGCGAGGAGTAGGGGACCGTGATCGTCACGAGCACGTGGATGCCGCGCCTGCGCCTCGCCGCGAGCTTGGCGGCGGTCGCCATGGCGCCCTCGGAATAGTGGCGGGCCTCCAGCGCGACGAGCACCGATTCGTACTCGGCCTCCTTTTCGAGCACCGGCTTTGGCACCGCGATCTTCGTGGTCGTCACGAGGTCGAGCCCCTGGCGGCGGCGGAACACGACGAAGATGACCATGCCCAGGGCAAGCCACGCGGTCCCCGTGAGCGCGACGTCGAAATGGAGCAGGGTCACCACGACGAACGCGAGCCCGGTCCCGAGGCCGCCCAGCACGGCGAACAGCGGCAGCTTGTGCCCGAAGAACGGGATGATCCCCGGGCCGCGGTACGGCCGCCGGTGGTCGGGCTGCGTCACGCGCAGCCGGATCACGGCGAGGTGCGCGATCGTGAACGAGAGCATCGCGCCGAACGCGTAGATGTTGCCCAGGAACACGGCCTTGCCCGGGATCAGCGTCAGGCACGCGATCAGGCCGAAGACCATGATCCCGATCCACGGCGTGCCGTAATGCGGGTGCAGCTGGCGCAGCCGATCGGGCATCTGGCGGTGCAGGCCCATCGAGTAGACGAGCCGCGAGACGCCGATGATGCCCGCGTTGGTCGCGATGATCAGGATCGTCGCGGCGAGGATGCCGACATAGACCTCCGCCGCGCCCTGCAGGACGCCCAGATGGAGCTGCTTGACCACGCCCAGGACCGGATCGCCCGAGAATCCGCCGTGAGCCTCGTCGAGACCCAGCAGCGTCTGGTAGCTGCCGTCGGCGTTCTTCGTCACCGGCAGCGCGCTCAGGGCGACCATCGGCAGGAAGGCGTAGATCGCGAAGACCGCGATGACGACCCGCTTGATCGCCTCGGGGATGGTCTTCTCCTCGTCTCTGGCCTCCTCGGCCATGTTCGAGATTGTCTCTATGCCTGTGTAGGCGATCATCCCGACGGGGATCGCCAGGAAGAAGTCCTTCCAGGTCGGCGCGACCCCCAGGTGCACGTTGTGGATCAGCGTGTCCGGCGAGAGGATCAGGAAGAACCCGACGAGCACCAGCAGCAGCTGCGTCAGGAAGTCCGTGACGGCCAGCAGGATGTTCACGCCGGCGGACTCCTGCACGCCGACGACGTTCAGGATCGACAGCAGGATGATGACGGCGATGCCGAAGAAGACGTCCCCGGGCGGATGGCGCAGCGCGTCCCAGAAGAGCCCTCCGATGTAGTGCGGCACGAAGTACGCCGAGATGGCGATCGTGATCGTGTAGTTGAGCATCTGCGCCCAGGCCGCGAAGAACGACCAGAACTCGTTGAACGC
>JAWVFZ010000179.1:0-17984 GCA_033855555.1 Solirubrobacteraceae bacterium | reverse complement strand
TCGTCCACGCGGCGCCGAACACGACGTCGAACATCTTCGCCAAGTCGATCTCCAAGGACGGCGGGCGCAGCTCCTACCGCGGCCTGCTCGAGGTCGCCAAGGGCGCACATGGCTCGAAGTCCAAGGTTGTCTGCGACGCGCTGCTGCTCGACCCCGAGAGCCGCTCGGACACCTATCCGACGATCCGCATCGGCGAAGACGACGTCGACGTCGGCCACGAGGCGACCGTGTCGAAGGTCGGCGAGGAGCAGCTCTTCTACCTGCAGTCGCACGGCATCGACGAGGAGGAGGCCTCGAAGCTGATCGTCAACGGCTTCATCGAGCCGATCGTCAAGGAGCTCCCGATGGAGTACGCCGTCGAGATGAACCGGCTGATCGAGCTGCAGATGGAGGGCTCCATTGGCTAGTTCGGCACCGGTCATCGACTGGCGCTCGCAGGAGCTGCCGCAGTTCAAGGGGGCGGCGGGCTGGGAGTTCACGGAGCTCAAGGGCTTCGACCTGGCCTCGTTCCCGACCGCCGAGGGCGGCGACCTCTCCGTGCAGACCACCCCCGTGCTCGAGGCGCCCGAAAACTCCGTGCGCCTCAAGCAGGTCGACCACGCCTGGTCGAGGACCGACAACGCGGTATCTGACGGCCCGCTCGTCATGTCGCTCTCACAGGCGCTCCAGGACCACCCCGAGCTGGTGGACCAGCACCTCGGCTCGGTCGTCGACGCCGGCGAGCACGTCTTCACCGCGCGCAACGCGGCGGAGTGGGAGGGCGGGGCGTTCGTCTATGTCCCGCGCGGCGTGAAGGTCGAAGCGCCGATCGTGCTCGACGCAATCCAGGCGCAGGCCGGCACGTCGCTCAACTGGCGTGTGCTGGTCGTCCTCGAGGAGGGCGCCGAGGCGGAGGTCTGGGAGCAGTACACGTCGACCGCCGACGGCCTGTTCACCACCGTCACCGAGCTGGTCGTCGGCCAGAACTCGCGGCTGCGCTTCGTCTCCGGCCAGGAGCTCGACGAGCGCTCATGGATCTTCGGCACCCAGCGCGCGCGCGTCGCGCGCGACGGCACGCTGGACTGGGTCGTGCTCGGCTTCGGCTCGGGCAACGGCAAGATCTTTCAGAACACGATCCTCGATGGCGAGGGCGCCGAGGGCAAGGTCACCGGCGCCTACGCCACGCGCGGGCGCCAGCACCTCGACTTCGAGACGACCCAGGAGCACGTCGCCGCCAACTGCAACTCAGACCTCGCCTTCCGCGGGATCCTCGGCGGCCGCTCGAGCGTCGTCTGGCGCGGCATGATCAAGGTCGACCGCGGCGCCCAGCAGACCGACGCCTTCCAGGAGTCGCGCAACCTGCTGCTGACCAAGACAGCGCACGCGGACGCGATTCCCGGCCTGGAGATCCTCGCGGACGACGTGCGCTGCACGCACGCTGCGGCGATTGCCCAGATCGATCCCGAGCAGCTCTTCTACCTGCGCACGCGCGGGCTTCGCCTGGAGACCGCCGAGCGGCTCGTCGTCGAGGGCTTCCTCGCCGAGCTCGTCGAGCGCTTCGAGCAGGGCGCCATGCGCGAAGCGCTGGCGACGGCGCTCGAGCGCCGCCTCGAGACGATCCTCGGCTAGGCGGTTGCGCCCGACGCCTGTGCGACCGCGTCGCGCAGCTGGGTGGCGTCGAGGTAGTCGAGGCCGAGGCGGTGCAGGTGCTTGAAGCGCACGACGCCCTGCTCGTCGATGATGAAGACCGCGCGGCGCGTGCCGATCAGCGGGGCGGATGCGCCATAGCTCTTCGCCACCGCCTTGTCGGCGTCGGCGAGCAGCGGCACGGTCAGCCCGTGGTGCTCGGTGAACCGCTGGTGGGACTCGAGGTCCTGCGCGGAGATGCCGACGACGGTCGCGCCGAGCCCGTCGAGGCCCGTGTCGCGGTACGAGCAGAACTGCTTGGTGCAGACCGGTGTCTCGTCGCCGGGATAGAAGAGCAGCACGACGACCTCGCCGTGGTGCGCGGAGAGCGTGAAGTCTCCTTCGGTGCCCTGAAGCGTGAAGTCCGGGGCGCGTTCCCCGATCGCGATGCCGCTCATGGCGTGGGAGAGTACGCGGATCGACGCCTGGGTGGACGACGCGGCTGGGAGCATCACGGCGCGGGCGGAGCGCGAGCTGCGCTCGCTCGTCGGCGTGTCGTCGCCCTCCGGCGACGTGGCGGGCGCCGAGGAGGCGCTGGCCATCGCCGCCGCCCTGGCACCCGAGGAGGCGCAGACCGAGCGCGTGGCGTGCTCCTCGCCCGACCACGCGCCGGACATGATCCTGCGTCTGCGCGGCACCGGCGAGGGGCGGCTTCTGCTCGTCGGCCATGTCGACACCGTCATCCCGCATCGGGCGCACAGGCCGTTGACCGCCGAAGGCGACCGGCTCGCCGGCTCGGGCGCCGTGGACATGAAGGGCGGCGTCGTGCTCGCGCTCGGCATGCTGCGCGCGCTCGCTCCACGTGCCGCCGAGTTCGGCGAGGTCGCGCTTCTGCTCGTGTGCGACGAGGAGTGGCGCACGGCCCCGTTCGCGCACAGCGCCCGCTTCGCCGGCTTCGACGCCTGCCTGTGCTTCGAAGCCGGCCAGCTCACGGAGGACGGCCGCGACGCCGTCGTGGTCAGGCGCAAGGCCGCCGGCACGCTGCGCGTCCGCGCGCACGGGCGCAACGCCCACTCCGGCAGCGCGCCGGACCGCGGTATCAACGCGCTGCTGGCGCTCGCCCAGGCCGCCCAGCTCGTCGCCGCCCAGCACGCCCCGTCGGGGCCGGCAAGGCTCACCGCCGTCCCGACCGTGATCCGCTCCGGCGACGCCTTCAACGTCGTCCCCGCCGAGGGCGAGCTCGTCTGCGACCTGCGCGCCGACGGCCACGCGGCGTTCGCGGCGGTGCAGGAGTCCATCCCGCCGGAGCTGGGTGGCGCTCGGATGGAGTCAGAGATGCTGCGCGTCTGGCCGGGCATGGACGCCAGCGAGCCCACCGCGGAGCTGCTCGAGCGCACGGGGGCCGCGCTCGGGCGCGAGGTCGTCGGCGCAGGCCGCGGAGGGGCCAGCGACGCCAGCCACTTCGCCTCCTCGATCCCGGTGACGGTCGACGGCCTCGGGCCGCGCGGCGGCGGCGCCCACGCACCGCACGAGCACGTCCTGCGCGACTCGCTGCGCACCCGCGCCGAGGTCGCCGCCGCGATGGTGCACGCGTGGCTGAGTACTCGTTCCTGACCGCCTGGCTGGTCGACGCGCCGGTCGAGCGCGTCTGGGACGAGCTGTTCGACGTAGCCGCGTGGCCGCAGTGGTGGAAAGGCGTGACGAACACGCGCGAGATCGAACCCGGCGACCCCGAGGGCGTGGGCAAGGTCTTCAGCATCTCGTGGCGCTCGCTGCTGCCCTACGACCTCACGTTCACCACGACCGTGACGCGGGTGGACAAGCCCAGCCTGATGGAAGGCCATGCGGTGGGTGAGCTGACCGGCACGGGGCGCTGGCGGCTGTTCCACCATGGCGGCGTGACAGCGGTCACCTACGAGTGGGACGTGCGCACCACGAAGGCCTGGATGAACCTGCTCGCCCCGCTCGCCAGACCGGTCTTCGAATGGAACCACGACTACGTGATGCGACGGGGCGGGGAGGGCCTAAGGCGCCAACTGGGCAGCGTTATGACTCCTCCGTCCGGGTGAGTCCGATACAGTGCCGACGCATTGACCAGCCGAGTCCCTGCTTCGAAGGCAGGGAACGGGGGACCCACAGGCCTGATTTCCGTAGCAGGCCGGGGGCGAATCACCGCCATTGAGCGGCGTAGGGCGACTCTTTCCGCCCGAGCCCGACAGCTAACCCCGTAGGCGTCCGAGAGAGAAGGGATCAGCTGTCCAAGTGCGACTTCGTTTCCGCCGTGCCGCAGTTTGGATGTTCGCCGTATCCGTCATCGCCGCTCCGACCTCTGCAGAGGCTGCTTCGAGCACCCTGCAGTCCGGCTCCCACGGGGCCGCCGTCACGGAGCTCCAGCGCGAGCTCAAGAGCGCGGGCTTCAAGATCACCGTCGACGGCCAGTACGGCGCCGGCACCATCGCCGCCGTCAAGGGCTTCCAGCGTGCTGCCAACCTCAAGCTGACCGGGGTTGCCGACGCGACCACCCAAAGCCGTCTGCGCCAGAGCGTCGGCGCCAAGGCCGTCCAAGGCAGCGCCGGCGCCTACGGCTACGGGTCGAGCACCCGTTCCTCGCATCTCGGCGACCGCATTCCGCTGCGCCCGGGGATGAGCGGCCACGACGTCAAGATCCTGCAGGACTTCCTTCGCCGCGACCACGTCAGCACGTCGGTCGATGGCCAGTTCGGCAGCGCCACGAAGAAGTCCGTCCGCCGCTGGGAGCGCGCCAAGCAGCGCTCGGTCGATGGCGTCGTCGACGCCGCCGACATCGCGACGCTGCGCGACGACGTCCAGGGCAGCGCCGATCCCAGTGCCGCGACGAGCCCAGCCCCGCCGCAGCTGGCGCCGGGCGACCGCGCGCAGGTCGGCTCCGACGGCTTGGCAATCGCGCCGGCGAGCGCGCCCGACGCGATCAAGCAGATCATCGCGGCGGGCAACGTGATCGCCAACAAGCCCTACCGCTACGGCGGCGGTCACGGCCGCTGGAACGACACCGCCTACGACTGCTCGGGCTCGGTGTCCTATGCCCTGCACGGCGCCGCGCTGCTCAACACGCAGCTCACGTCGGGCGAGTTCGAGAACTGGGGCGACGCAGGGCCCGGCCAGTGGGTCACGATCTACGCCAACTCCGGCCACGTGTGGATGCTGGTCGCCGGCCTGCGGTTCGACACGAGCGGCGCCAGCCCCTCGCGCTGGCAGACCGCGACGCGCTCCGCAAGCGGCTACGTCGTGCGTCACCCGACGGGCCTGTAGCTCGCGCCACGGGCGGCGCGCGGGAACCTCCGCGCGCCGCGAGGTGTAGATAGGCCGGTGGTGAGCCGGCCACTGACCTCCGAGGCGGACCTTGTCGAACGCGCTCAGCGCGGGGACGGCGACGCCTACGACCAGCTCGTGCGCGCACATCAGGACATCGCCTTCCGGACCGCCTGGCTCGTGTCCGGCTCCTCGGCCGACGCCGAGGACGCCGCCCAGGAGGCGTTCGTCAAGGGCTGGCGCGCGATGGCGCGGTTTCGCCCCGGCGCCCCGTTCCGCCCGTGGCTGCTCGCGATCGTCGCCAACGAGGCCCGCAACCGCCGCCGCTCTGCCGGGCGCCGTGAGGCGCTCGTGCTGCGCGCGGCCGCAGAACGGCGGCCTTTGGACGGTGCGGCTTCACCTCTGGAGGCCGCCGTCCTGCGTAGCGAGCGCCGCGACATCCTGCTCGCGGCGCTCGAGTGCCTCAGCGACGACGACCGCGCCGTCCTGGGCTGCAGGCACCTGCTCGGCCTGGGCGAGGAGGAGACCGCGGCTGCGCTCGGCCTGCGCCGCGGCACCGTCAAGTCGCGCACCTCACGCGCACTCGAGCGGCTGCGCGGCGAGCTCGGAGAGGCGCCATGACCTGGCGACCGCGTCGCGGTGCTTCGGGTCAGACCCTGACCTGGCGACGGCGTCGCGGTGCTCCAGGTCGGATCCTGAACGACCTCGCGCGCGAACTGGAGTTCCTGGCCGCCGAGGTCGACTGGCCCGACACGCCGCAGCTGGCGACGCGCGCAGCGATTCCTCCGCGCCGCCGCCGTGCGCGGCGCCCGCGGCGGCGGGTTGCGATCGCGATCGCGCTCGCCGCATTGGTGCTGGCGACGGCCGCGCTGGCCGCGACCGGCGTCATCCATCTCTCCAGCGGCGTCACCATCCACCGCGTCGAGCGGCTGCCGTCCGTGGATCCGGCCCCGGAGCTCGCGCTCGGGCGCCCGGTCGCCTTCGCCGAGGCGCAGAAGCTGCTGACGCTGAAGCTCCCGCCACGCCTGCGCCGTCCCGACGCCGCGTACGCAAGCGACGTCGGCGTGAACCTCCTGTACCTCGGCCCGCGCGGACCGCACGCGGTGCTCGCGGTCCTGCGCGAGGACGGGGCCGGGCTGATCGACAAGCTGGTCTACACGAGCACGCGGATCCGCCGCGTGCATGTCGAGGGCGCCCGCGGCATCTTCATCGCCGGGGTACACGTCGTCGACTTCCTCTACGGCCCGGGGCGCCGGCTCAGCCAGCCGACGCTGCTGTGGACGCGCGACGGTCTCACCTATCGCCTCGAATCGCGCGACGCCCTTGAGCTAGCCTCCGCTCGGTGAGCGACCCGCACCGGCCCGGCACGCCCGACGAGGAGATGCTGGGCGCTGAGCGCCCTGAGGTCGCCACTGAGCTGACCGAGCCCGAGCGGCTGGCCCGCATCGAGGGCGAGCTTTCGCGGGGATTCAAGGCCCTCGCCGGAATCCGCGGCGTCTCGTGCTTCGGCTCGGCGCGCATGGGGGAGGACGACCCCCTCTACGAGCTGGCGCGCGCAACCGGCAGCGGCCTCGCGCGGGCGGGCTTCCCCGTGATCACGGGCGGCGGCCCGGGCCTCATGGAGGCGGCCAACCGCGGGGCCCAGGAAGCGGGCGGGTGCTCGGTCGGGCTGAACATCGAGCTGCCGTTCGAGGAGGAGGCGAACCCCTACCAGGACATCAAGCTGATGTTCCACTACTTCTTCACGCGCAAGCTGATGTTCGTGCGTTACGCCACCGCGTTCGTCGTGTTCCCAGGCGGCCTGGGCACGCTCGACGAGCTGTTCGAGGCCCTCATCCTCATCCAGACCGACAAGATCCGCCACTTCCCGGTCGTGCTCATGGGCGGGTCGTTCTGGGACGGCCTGCTCGAGTGGATGCGCGACACGCTCGCGGCCGAGGGGATGATCGACCCAGAGGACCTCGACCTCGTGCAGATGGCAGACGATCCCGAGGAGGCGGTCGAGCTCGTGCGGCTCGGTGCGCAGCGTCAGGGCATCGCGGGCTGAACCGCAAGAGTCCGATCGCCGGTGCGTTGGGGACTGCATGGTCCGACGCCTCTGCTCCCTCGCTGTGATCGCCCTCTCGCTCGCCGGCCCCGCCGCGGCCGGGGCCGCGCCGTTCACCTTCTCGACCTCGCTGCTGAGGGGCACCGACGACGGGACCGAGCCTCGCATGACCGTCGCGCCCGACGACACGCGCTACGTCGTGACCAACGCCGGCGGCACCGCCGTCGTCTTCGCGTCGAAGGACGGTGGCCTCACCTGGAGCCGGACCGCCGCCGATCCACCGGGCCAGCAGGTGCCCACGATCGACACCGACATCGTCGCGTACCCGACCGGCCGCATCCTCGCCTCGGAGCTGGACTTCGCCGGCGTCAACTTCCCCAGCGGCTTCTCCGACGACGGCGGCAAGACCTGGCAGCAGTCGCGCGGCTCGACCCAGCTGGCGGACCAGGACCGCCAGTGGTTCGCCGTCGATCCGCACGACGGTGGCGCGAACGTCTACATGCTCTTCCACAACCTCGCCAGCGGAGTGGCGCAGCACAACATGTGGGTCGCGCACTCAGGCGACGGCGGCGCGACCTTCGGGCCGCCGATCCCGATCGCGTTGCCGCCGAGCGATGCATGGAACGACCTGCAGTGCTCGGACTCCGGCGGCCCGAGCACGCTCCAGGTCAACCCGAGGACGGGCCGCGTGTATGCGTTCTGGACGACGCGGTCCTCGGTGGCGACCGGGACGAACGCCAACACCGGCGGCTGCGGCGCGTCGATCTTCGGCCCGTTGGAGTTCAACATCGTCAACGCCACCCGGGTGTGGACCGCGTACTCCGACGACCACGGCACGACCTGGCAGACGTCGGTCGCCGTGGACGACTCGCAGACCGGCCAGATCGTGTCCATGCAGCTCGCCTACGGCGCGCTTGACAACAAGGGCAACGTCTACGTCGCGTTCCCCGAGTCGCCCCAGCCCTATCCCAAGGCCGGCGGCGCCGCGCTGAAGATCACCCACGCCGATCCCGACCTGAAGACCTGGTCCAAGCCGGCGACCCTGATCCCGCCGCACCCGGACGGAGACCTCGGCGTGACCCTCGTGCACATCGTCGCGGGCGATCCGGGCAAGGTCGCGCTCGCCTACTACGAGGCCGAGCACCTTCCTGGCATCGCCGAGCCTGTCTGGTACCCGCATGTGGGTCAGTCGCTGGACGCCCTCGATCCGACCCCGAGGTTCTCCGACCAGAAGGCCGCCGACGTTCCGGCCTACCGCTGGACGGCGGCGGAGATGATGGGCATCTGCGGCGCCGAGGGGCCGGCCCAGGGCGTGGAGAACGGGCTCGCGTGCTCGCGCTCGACCGACGTCTGGGGCATCACGCTCGACAGTGCCTGTCGCGTCTCGATCGCGTGGCCGACCAAGGGTGACGAGTTCGCCAAGGGCAATGGCGGGACGAAGGAGCTGCCCAACTCACAGGCGGGCACGTTCGTGTCGACGCAGACCGCGGGGCCAGACCTGTGCTCCGGCAACGCGACGCCCGGAGGGACGCAGGGGACGGCGTTCACTCCCCCTTCGCCCCCGCAGGGATGCAGCGACGCGCGCGCACCGGTCAGCCGCGTCCGCAAAATCGCCGCCAGCCGCGCGCGCATCACCCTCTCGGGCACTTCGCAGGACCGCGGCTGCGCGGCGAAGGTCCGCAGCGTCGCTGTCGCCGTGGGCCGGGCGGTCGCGCATGGACGCTGCCGCTTCCTGCGCGCGGACGGGCGCTTGGGCCCGGCGGTCAGCTGCCTGCGCACCTCCTACGTCGTCGCACGCGGCACGCGCTCGTGGCGGCTGACGCTCGCGGGCAGGCTGCCCGCCGGCAGCTACGTCGCCTGGGTGCGCGGCACCGATGTCGCCAACAACGTCGAGGGTAGGCGCCGCGCGGTGAACCTGCGGCGCTTCCGGATCCGCTAGCGGGGCTCAGCCGTCATCTGGCCGGCGGCGGTCGCGCTTGGTCGACGCCCGCCGGCGCTTCGACTCCAGCCGGCGCGCCTTCGACGCGTTGGTCGGTCGCGTGGCGCGGCGCGGCGTGCGCACGTGGAGTGCCCGCGCCAGGCGCTCCTCCAGCCGCCCGAGCGCGAGCTCGCGGTTGCGCGCCTGCGAACGCGCGTCCTGGGCGACGGCTCGGACGACCGGGCCGCAGCGCGCGATCACGCGCCGCTTCTGCTCCTCGCTGAGTGCCTTCGACGCGGCGACGTCGAACGACGCCTCGATCCGCGAGGACGTCACGTTCGCGTGCTGGCCGCCCGGGCCCGACGAGCGGCTGGCCCGCACATCGACCTCGTCGAGTCCGATGACGGTGCCACGGGCGGGGTGCAGGGCGTCGCGCACGGCGGGCATTGTGGCGCTCCGAAGGCTCAAGGTGACGGCTCCTGGCGCCGATGCTGCTGGGGTGATCCCCCCGCAGGTCCCCCGTGGGCCGGATGGCGCACGCGCAATCACGCTGTCGGACGTCTTCGACGAGCTCGCCGAGGTCTCCCTCGATCCGCGGGCCATGCTCGACCACGCGGCGAGGTGTTGCGCCGAGCTCGTGGGCGATGGCTGCCTGATCCGCCTGGTCTCCGAGGACGGAGCGACGCTCGAGCCTGTCGCCTACGGCCACCGCGACGCGGAGCGGCGGTCGTTCATCGAGGAGGTCCTGCGTGGCCGCCCGCAGCGCGTGGGTGAGGGTGTCAGCGGCCGGGTGGCCGAGCTGGGCCGCATCACGTTCATCCCGGAGCTTCCCCCGAGTCCCGGGCTCGTCGCGGAGTCGCTGCGCCCCTACATGGAGCGCTACGAGACCCACTCGGTCGTCGTCGCTCCGATGCAAGCGCGCGGACGCGTCGTCGGAGTGCTGCTCGTCGCACGCGACGGCGGATCGGCGCCGTTGACGGAGCACGACGCCGATGTCGTGATCCGCATCGCCGACCGCGCGGCGACGTTGTTCGACGACGCGCGCCGCGGCGCGGTGGATACCGAGGTGCCTGAGCCCGCACAGGGCGACGAGCGGCTTCGCTTTCAGGCGGCGCTGCTCGACCAGGCCGACATCCCGATCGTGTCGCTCGACTTCGACGGCCGCTGTACCGAGTTCAATGCGGCCGCTCAGCAGCTGTTCGGCTGGACGCGCGAAGAGCTGCTCGGAGAGCTGCTCGCCGGGCGCCTCGACTCCCCCGGCGAGTCCGAGCGCGTGCCCGCGGTCCGCGCCGCCGCGCTCGCGGGAGGCTGGGAGGGCGAGTGGCGCCTGCGGCGCAAGGACGGCAGCGAGTTTCCCGGCCACGCCCGGCTGGCGCCGCTGCGAGACGACGCCGGCGTTGCGCTCGGGTTCGTCGGCGTCTTCCAGGACCTCACGGAGCGAAAGGCGGTCGAGCGCACGCTGGAGCAGCGCGCCGCCGAGCAGGCGGCCGTCGCCGCGCTCGGCGAGCTGGCGCTGGAGGGCGGCCCGCTCAACGTGCTGCTCGACCACGCGATGGAGGTCATCGCGGGGGTGCTCGACATCGAGTTCGCCGACGTCCTCGAGCTGACCGGTGACGAGCGCGAGTTCCTGCTCAAGGCGGGCGTCGGCTTCCGCGAAGGGCTGGTCCGCAACGCGACCGTCTCGGCCGACTGGGCGGACTCGCAGGCCGGCTTCACGGTCCTGACCAAGCAGCCCGTGGTGGTCGAGGACATCGCAGGCGAGCAGCGCTTCCGTGCGAGCAACCTGCTGCTCGAGCACGGCGTGGCCAGCGGCGCCACGGTCGTCGTCCAGGGTCGCGGCCGTCCGTTCGGCGTGCTCGGCACCTACAGCCGCAGTCCGCGCTCGTTCAGCCCCGAAGACCTCAACTTCCTGCAGGCGATGGCCAACGTGCTCGCCGACGCGATCGACCGCTTCCGCACCGAGGAGGAGACGCGGCGCCGCGGGCTACACGATCCGCTGACCGGCCTGCCGAACCGGACGCTCGTCCTGGACCGCATCGCCCACGCACTGGCGCGGGCCGACCGCAGCGAAGGCGGCGTGGCGGTCCTGTTCCTCGACGTCGACAACTTCAAGGTCGTCAACGACTCGCTCGGGCACCGCGCCGGCGACAACCTGCTGCGACAGCTGGCGGCACGGCTGAGCGAGGCGGTGCGCCCGGCCGACACCGTCGGGCGCTTCGGCGGCGACGAGTTCGTCGTGCTCTGTGAAGACGTCGTCGACGAGCCGATGGCGCTGCGCATCGCCGGGCGCCTCGCGCGCGTCTTCTCCGAGCCTTTCCGACTGGAAGGCGACGACGTCCACGTCGTCTCCGCTTCGATCGGCGTCGTCCTGCGCGACGGCGCACAGGACGACCCCGAGGCGCTCCTGCGCGACGCCGATGCGGCGATGTATCGCGCCAAGGAGCGCGGCCGCTCGCGCGTCGAGCTGTTCGACACCGGGATGCGGGCGCGCGCCATCGGGCGGCTGCAGACCGAAGGCGACCTGCGCCGCGCGCTGGAGGGCGACGAGTTACGGGTCCTGTATCAGCCGATCATCGATCTCACCGACGCGACGATCAAGGGCTTCGAGGCGCTCGTGCGCTGGCAGCACCCCGAACGCGGCCTGCTGTCGCCCGCGCAGTTCGTGCCCGTCGCGGAGGAGAGCGGTCTGATCGGCGCGCTGGGCCGCGATGTCCTCGAGGCGGCGTGCCGCCAGGGCGCGTCGTGGAGCGCGGCGCACGGCCCCATGCCGGTGCACGTGAACCTGTCGGCGCGCCAGGTGGCCGACCGGGGCATCGTGGACTCGGTGCAGGAGGTGGTGCAGGCGACCGGGATCGATCCCGCCAACCTCGTCCTGGAGCTGACCGAGAGCGCGCTGCTCGAGCGGGTCCATTCGCCGCGCGACACGCTGGAGCGCCTCAGGGAGCTCGGCCTCAAGCTGATGCTCGACGACTTCGGCACGGGCTACTCGTCGCTGAGCTACCTCCAGCACTTCCCGCTCTCGGGCCTGAAGATCGACCGAGCCTTCGTCTCGGCGATCGGCAGCGGTGACGGCGCCAGCGCGATCGTCGACGCGATCCTGCAGATGGCGCGGGCGCTGGGGCTCGAGGTCGTTGCAGAGGGGCTCGAGACCGAGGAGCACCGCGACGCGCTCCGAGAACTGGGGTGCAGGCTGGGGCAGGGCTACCTGTTCTCGCGACCCGTCGACGCCGCCGCGGCGTCGGCGTTGCTCGAGGCCGGCAGCCTCGGCGCCGCGCGCTGACCGGAGCGCGACAAAGACCGCGGTGGGCGGCGCATAATGCGGCGGATGCGCCGCTCCATCCTGGCCGTGTTGATCCTGCTCGCCGTGCCGGCGAGCGCGTTGGCAGAGACCCAGAGCCAGCGCGAGCACGACCATGGCGCCGGCGGAGTCGCCGAGGCCCGCCGCGGCCACGCGGCGACCAAGCCGCCGGATCAGGTCGCGGGCGGCGCGATCACGGTGGAGCCGACCGAGGGCCTTGCCTCCGCGTTGCAGACCGTCCGCGTCACACTTGCCGCAGGGGCCGCGCCGGTCGACCTCGCCTTCCCGGCACGCTTCTCCCAGCGCGCCATCAACGGCCACGCGTTCGTCAAGGGCACGCCACGCGGGCGGCGCCTCGACGCCTCGGGCCGCACGGTGAGCCTGGACGTCTCCGGCCTGCCCGCAGGGACCTACCGGCTCCCGGTGCGCCGCGGCGGCGCCGTCATCGGCACGGCTGTCTTCCGCCTCTATGCCCGGCGCAGGGAGGGCGGCGACGAGCGGGCGGCGACAGGCCCGTTCGGCAGGCTCGGGCGCGTCCCGGTCGACTCGTCGAACGACAACACCGAGGAGTCGGAGGCCTTCATCGTCGCGGAGCCCGACAACCCCCAGCGGATCGCCGCATTCGGCAACGACATCGACGGTTCAGGGCTCGGCGGGCTGAACATCAGCAATGACGGCGGCGCCACCTGGAGCCATCCCTCCTTCCCGACTCTGTTCAACCGCACGGGAGGCGTGCCCGAGGTCCAGATGCCGAGCGGCGATCCGATCCTTGCGGCCGACGCCAACGGCAACATCTGGGCGGGCGGACTGTCCAAGTGCGGAGCCCCGACATCGCACGCGCAGATCTTCGTCAACCGCCTCGCCGGCCCCTCGGGTACGTCGCTCCAGCTCCAGAACGTCGCCCTGCCGATCCTCCACGGCGACTGCAATGCGATCCAGGACAAGCCGCAGATGACCATCGACAACACGCCGGCGAGCCCGACCTATGGGCGCCTGTACGTCGTGTGGGGCGACCCCGACCCGAGCGGCGCGACCAACGAGGTCGTGTCGTATTGCGACACGCGTCCTGGCGGCGTCCTGAACGCGGCTGCGTGCGACAGCCCCGGCAACTGGAAGGCGCCGGTCGCCATCACCGACGCGCCCGGCAGCTACATCACCAGCGATCCCGCAGTCGGCCCAGACGGCAAGCTCTACGTCGTGTGGTGGGACTACTCGGCCACCAACGCGATCGGCATCGACATGTGCGATCCGGTGGCGCACGCGGGTCAGTGCAACGCGGCGGGGGATTGGGGTACCGACAGGATCGTGGCTTCGCTGACGACACACTCCGGCAACCTCGTCCCGTTCCTCTGCCCGACGGTCGCCCAGCCGGGCGGGCGCGCCGGGCCGGTACCGAGCGTCGCCGTCGACCGCGCCTCCGGCCGCCTGTACGTCGCGTGGAGCGATCTCAGCACAACCGGCGACTCGCGCTGCACGGTCGATCCGACCAGCGGTTCCGGTCGCCAGCCGAGCGCCACGCAGGACGCGTTCCACAGCTATGTCGCAAGCGCGCCGGACTACGCGACCATGACCGCCAATCCGGCAACGCCGTCCTACGCGCGTGGCACGAACATCATCGGCGACGCAGGCGACCACTGGTTCCCGTGGGTCGCTGTCGACCAGAGCACGGGCCAACCGTGGGTCGATCTCTACTCGACCCGGGACGATGCCACACGTCGCACGGCGCGCTTCTACGCGCGCGCGGTCCTTCCCGCGCCGGACTCCACGCGCGTCAGCTATGGCCCGCTGACCCCGGTCTCCAGCGACGCCACCGACTACTCCACCGATCCGTGCTGCCAGTTCGGCAACGACTACGGCGACTATGAGGGCCTCGACGCCGCAGGCGGCAGCGTGTTCGCGGCCTGGACGCACCGCCTGGCGGGCGACGACGGGGACGTCTACGTGAACGTGCTGAGTCCAGCGATCTCGCCGCCGGAGGTCCCGGGCGACGATGCGATCCCGGTCCCGCCCCCGCCGCCACCGCCACCACCGCCGGCGCCGGCCCCGAAGGCGGTGGTCAAGAAGCCGATCGTCAAGCTGGTCTCCTTCGCCACGCGCCTCGACCGCAAGGGGCGCTACGCGTTGAAGCTCAAGGCCGTCGGCGAGGCGGCCGCGGGGCGGGCCACGCTGCGCATCGCCACGGGCAACCGCCGCAAGCTGGTCTCCGGCCTGCTGGCGACGAGCGGCAACAAGCCGCTGGTGCTGCGGATCAAGCTCAAGGCCACCGACCTCGCGATGCTCAAGCGCAAGCACCAGCTCAAGGTGAAGCTGTCGATCTCGCTGACCGACGTCGCCGGCCACACCGTGAGCACCTCGAAGACGTTCACGCTGCGCCCGGCGCAGTAGCGCCGGGCGCTGAAACGCGGTTACGCCTCCTCAGACCGCGCGGTATCGGTCGGGCCGCCCGGGATCGGGTCGCCCTTGTACTGCGAGGGGTCGTCGACCTTCTCGCCGTCGATCTCCACGCTGCCGTCGCGGTTGTGACGCAGGCCCGATGGCCCGAGCTTGGACTCCGGCCCCTCCTCGTAGGAGTGCTCGCCCTCGCGGCCGCCGAACGTCACGTACTTGGCGTGATCGTCGGGCCAGTCCTCGAGCCGCTTCGGCGGATCCTTCTCGAGCTCCTTTACCTTCTCCTCGCCCTTGCGGTAGGCCTCTTCGACGTCGGAAGCCTTCTGCGCTGCATCGGATTTCGGTGTCGTCTCATCTCCCATAAAAATGGGGATACCCTGCCGCCATGACCGCGAATCTGGCTGGGATCCTCACCGACACCGCGCAACGCAGAGGCGATGCCATCGCGCTGAAGCTCGACGACGTGGAGGTGTCGTACGCGACGCTGGACGGCGCGACCGCCCACGTTGCCGGGCTGTTGAAGGAGAAGGGCCTCCAGGCCGGCGACCGCGTCGGCGTGATGCTTCCCAACGTTCCCTACTTCGCCGTCTGCTACTACGGGATCCTGCGCGCCGGCGGTGTCGTCGTGCCGATGAACGTGCTGCTCAAGGGTCGCGAGGTCGCGTTCTACTGCAGCGACCCTGAGTCCCGGCTGATGTTCGCCTGGCACGACTTCGCCGAGGCCGCCGGGAAGGGAGCCGACGAGGCGGGAACCGAATGCATCCTCGTCGAGCCAGGGAGCTTCGAGGACATGGTGGGCGCCGCTGCGCCCGTCACCGAGGTTGCCGATCGCGCGGCCGGCGACACCGCAGTGATCCTCTACACGTCGGGCACCACCGGCAGGCCGAAGGGCGCCGAGCTGACCCACGACAACCTGCGCCGGAACACCGAGATCGCCGCGGGGCTCTTCGACCTCGGCGAGGACGCGGTCACGCTGGGGGCACTGCCGCTGTTTCACTCGTTCGGCCAGACCTGCGGCCTCAACGCCACGATCTTCGCCGGCGGCTGCCTGACGCTGATCCCGCGCTTCGATCCCGCCAAGGCGCTGGAGATCATCCAGCGCGATCGGGTCAGCGTGTTCGAGGGCGTTCCGACGATGTACTCGGCGATGCTGAACCTGCCCGACGCCGACAGCTACGACACGTCGTCGCTGAAGGTCTGCGCCTCGGGCGGCGCAGCGATGCCGGTCGAGGTCATGCGCGGCTTCGAGGAGAAGTTCGGCTGCAAGGTGCTCGAGGGCTACGGCCTCAGCGAGACCTCGCCCGTCGCCTCGTTCAACCATCCCGACAGGGAGCGCAAGCCGGGCTCCATCGGCACGCCGATCGACGGCGTGGAGATGAAGCTGGCCGACGCGGAAAACGGGGTCGGCGAGATCGCCATCAAGGGCCACAACGTGATGAAGGGCTACTGGCGCAACGCCGAGGCGACCGAGGAGGTCATGCGCGACGGCTGGTTCCATAGCGGCGACCTGGCCCAGGTCGACGACGACGGCTACTACTTCATCGTCGACCGCAAGAAGGACATGATCATCCGCGGCGGCTACAACGTGTACCCGCGCGAGATCGAGGAGGTCCTCTACGAGCACCCGGCGGTTCGCGAGGTCGCGGTCCTCGGCGTGCCCCACGACGAGCTCGGCGAGGAGATCGGGGCCGCGATCGCGCTGAAGGACGGCCAGGACGTCGGCGCCGAGGAGCTCCAGGCGTTTGTCAAGGAGCAGGTCGCCGCCTACAAGTACCCGCGGACGATCTGGTTCGTCGACGAGCTGCCCAAGGGCCCGACGGGCAAGATCCTCAAGCGCGAGATCGAGCTTCCCTGACGGCCGCCGCCGGCCGTTCTCCGACCCGGACGGCGGATCCTTTCACGCTGGTACGCTCGCCCCAGAGGGGCCGGGGAAGTTCCCCGCCAGGGACAGCATCGGAGGACTGGCAGACATGCCCACCGGGACCGTCAAGTGGTTCAGCGACGACAAGGGGTTTGGGTTCATCACGCCTGACGAAGGGGATCGCGACCTGTTCGTCCACCACTCGGGCATCCAGATGGAGGGCTACCGCTCGCTGGCGGAAGGCCTGCGCGTCACCTACGAGGAGGAGCAGGGCGACAAGGGCCCGAAGGCGGTCAACGTCCAGAAGCTCTAAGGCGGCGCTGAGCCCCAAACGAAGAAGGCCCGCGGAGATCCGCGGGCCTTTCTCGTTTGGTGCACCGGTATCGCCCTACCTGTCGCGCCCCCCGTTAGGTCAGGAGGACGATCAGGATGATGATCACAAGGAGTGTTCCGAGTCCGATGTACATGGCCCGCGTGGTACCCGGCGCGGCGGCGCGGCATGCGCGAACTCGCCACTTCTTGTGCGCAAGCGCTCTTACTTCTGGAGTGTCAGTGCTCGGCGACGTGGCCGCCGTCGGGCTCGAGCGGGAGGCCGGCTTCGTCCCACGCGACGATCCCGCCGGCCATCGACCATGCGTCGTAGCCCGACGCGCGGAACGCCTTGGTCGCCATGGCGGACCGCACGCCCAGGCGGCACTGGAAGATCACGCGCCTGTCGTTCGGGATCGAGTCGGCTTGCGAGGCGAGGCGCTCCAGCTCGATGTGCCGGGCACCGGGAATCCGCCCCGCGTCCCATTCGTGCGGCTCCCGCACATCGACGAGGATCGCGTCGCCGTCGCGCAGCAGCTGGTCGGCCTCCTGCGCGCTGACCTCGATGTCCGGGTCCTTGAAGGCGCTCACGTTCTCTAGGGTCGCAGACCGCGTGCGCGAGGTCCCTCGTGCGTCTCAAGCGCGACGAGCTCGTGCGCGCGCTGCGCCCAGTCGCACAGGATCGCGCGCGTGTCGCGCGGGTCGATGATGTGCTCGATCGAGAAGTGCTCGGCGGTGCGGAAGGGGGACAGCACGGCGCGCAGGCGCGCCTCGATCTCCGCGCGCAGCGCAGCCGGATCCTCGGCTGCCTCCAGATCGCGCCTGAATGCCGCCTCCAGGCCGCCGGAGATCGGCAGCGAGCCCCAGTTGCCCGACGGCCAGGCGTAGCGCAGGTTCAGCCGCGAGCCGTCGCCGTGCGAGGCGCCGGCGATGCCGTAGCACTTGCGCACGAGGATCGAGACCCACGGCGTGCGGGCCTGCAGCGTGGCGCTCAGCGCGCGAGCCCCACGGCGCATCGTCCCGGCCTTCTCCGATTCGGTTCCGACCACGAAGCCCGGCTGGTCGACGAGGTTGACGACCGGCAGGCGGAACTGGTCGCACGTGTCGACGAACCGCGTGAGCTTGTCCGAGGCGGCGCCGGTCAGCCCCCCGCCGTAGTGGTTGGGGTCGCTTGCGAGCACGCCGACGGGCCTGCCGTCGAGACGCGCCAGCGCGGTGATCTGCGAGCGCCCGTACTGGCGGCCGACCTCGAAGACCGAGCCCCTGTCGA
>JAWVFZ010000178.1:0-5135 GCA_033855555.1 Solirubrobacteraceae bacterium | reverse complement strand
TGGCCCGTGGCGTCGATGACGTCCCAGTAGAGGTTGGCGTAGTGCGGGCCGCCGGGATCGGCCATCGCCGCGGCGAGCTCGCGCACGCCCGCCGCCAGGTCGGGGAACGGATGGACGGCAGAGCCGTCGAGGGCGATTACGCCGAAGGGCGAGCCGGCGATGCGGTCAGGGCCGAAGGTCGCCGAGCGAATGCCTCGCGGCTCGAGCCTGCGGTACATCGATGGGCCGGGCGAGAGGCGCTGAACGTCGAAGCCCTCGGCCATCAACGACCCGGTCGGCTCGCCGGCGCGCGCGAACAGGAAGGGGACGATCACGGCGTCGAGCGAGGGCTCGTAGAGGTTCCACTCGTACAGGCCGTGCTCGCTGACCGGCATGCCGAAGTGCAGGGTCGGGATGTGCGCGGTGGTCGTCGAAGGCGTCTGCGTCTGCAGCGGCGTGACGTCCAGGCGCGCGACGAGCGGATGGTCGTCATGGCGCTCGAGGAACCTCAGGCCGAACGCGTCGAGCAGCACGAGCACGACCCGCTCTCCGGCGACGAGGCGCCGCTCGACCTCGGCGGGGATGTCGGCGAAGCTGCGCATCGCGTCAGCCCTCCAGCGCCACGCGCTCGGCCTCGGTCAGCTCGCGGGAGCCCCGCGCATGCGGATCCCACGCGACGAGGACCGAGCTGCCGGTGGCGGCCAGGGTCCCGTCGGGGAGCAGCACGTCGTGGTGCAGCGTGATGCTCGAGCGCCCGACGCGCTCGACGCGGGCCACGACATCGACGGTGCCGTGGTCGCGGCGCACCTCGTGGCGGTAGTCGAGTTCCACCCGCGCCAGCACGAAGGGGAACGCGACGCCGTCCAGCGACGCGAACAGCGCGCCGCGTCCCTCCTCCAGCAGCTCGTGGTAGACGGACTGGTTGAGGTGGCCGAGCATGTCCATGTCGCGCCAGCGCAGCGAGATCTGGACGCGAGCCTCGGCGCTCACGCCGGCACCTGCGCGAGCATCGCAGCGACGGAGCGCTCGACGTCCCGCGGCGACGTCGCCCAGTTCGACACCGAGATGCGCAGCGCCCGGCGCCCGCGCCACAGTGTCCCGCTCGCCCAGCAGGTGCCCTCGCGCTGAATACCCGCGACGACCGCGTCGGTGGCTGCATCGTCATCGCCGAACCGCACCAGGACCTGGTTGAGCACGACGTCGTTGAGCACCTCGGCACGGGGATCGGCTGACAGCAGCTCGGCGAACTGGACGGCGCGGTCGCAGTTGTCGTCCACGAGGTCGGCGAGGCCCGAGCGCCCGAGTGACTTGAACACCGCCCACACCGAGTTGGCGCGCGCCCGGCGTGAGAAGTCCGGCGACCAGTCGCCGTTGTCGCGCTCGCCGTGGTCCTTCTGGAGATAGTCGGCGGTGACGGCGATCGCGCCGCGGTGCGCTTCGGTATCGCCGCAGAAGGCGATGCCGCAGTCGTAGGGCACGTTGAGCCACTTGTGGCCGTCGGTCGCCCACGAGTCGGCGCGCTCGTGGCCGGCGACCAGGTGGCGCCGCCGGGGCGATGCGGCTGCCCACAGGCCGAAGGCGCCGTCGACGTGCACCCACGCGCCGACAGCGTGGCCGGCGTCGGCAACGGCGCCGATGTCGTCGAACGCGCCCGTGTTCACGTTGCCGGCCTGCGCGCAGACGATCGTCGGCGCGCCGGGGTCGGCTGCGAGCACGCGCTCGAGCTCGCCGACGTCGATGCGCGCCTGGTCGTCGCAGCACACCGGAACGATATTGGCGGTCCCGATGCCGATCAGTCGCAGCGAGCGGTCGATCGTGATGTGGCGGTCGGCGGGCACGACGACGCGCAGCCGCGGCGCGCCCGACAGGCCGTCGGCCTCGACGTCCCAGCCACGGTCTGTCAACAGCCGGTGCCGGGCCGCGAGCAGCGCGGTGACATGCGCCTGGTTGCAGCCCGGGGTGAAGCCGAAGGACGCGTGGTCCGGAAGGCCGAGCAGGTCGCGCGCCCATCCGCCGGCGACCTCTTCGATCACGGAGGTCGCCGGGCCGCAGGCATAGCCGCCCGCATTCTGGTCCCAGTGCGTGGCGAGCAGGTCGGCGGCGAGCGCGACCGGCAGCGCGCCGCCGATCACGAACCCGAAATACCGCGGCGAACCGCTCGCGACGATCCCCGGGTCGGCGCCGTCGGCCAGCGTCCGCAGCACGTCCTGCGGGTCGGTCGGGCCTTCGGGCAGCGGGCCGCCGAGCGCTTCCCGCAACTCCGGTGCCTCCGCCTTCCAGCCGACATGGCGCTCGGGCAGCGAGGCGACGAACTCTGCGCCGCGCCGGGCGGCGAACTCGAGCAGTGGGTCCATTCGCCGACCCTAGCGAGCAGTCAGCGCCGGACGATGATCCGCCGCGCCAGCGCGGCCGAGCTGTTGCCGGCGGCGTCGCGGGCAACGACGGTCACGCGGTAGCGCCGCGCCCGCAGCCGCCGCGCCTTGATCCGCAGGCGGTTGCTCCCCGCCCGCGCCGTGAACTTCAGCGTCACCGCCTTGCCCAGCGCGCCGGAGCGACCGACTGGACGCAGCGCCAGCACGACGGTTGCCGCCTCCGACAGCGTCATCGCCGCAAAGCCGCCACGGCGGGCGCTGAGGCCGCTCAAGCGCAGGCCGCTGATCCGCGGCTTCGTGATATCCGGGGCCGGGTCGGTCCCCGGAGCGGGCGCGGGCGGAGCGCCTGACGGCGGGCTCGTTCCGGGATCGCCCGCAGGGGGCTGGTCGACAGGCGGCGGGGCCGGCGGCTGGTACTCGAAGGCGCCCATGTCGCGGCGCGCGGCGCCATCCCCGTCGCCATCAACCGGGCGCAGGTTGCCGTCGTAGTCCTCGGCGGTGACCGAGACGACCTGCGGGTCGCCACTGTCGATCGCGGGCGAGCCGGGCTTCAGGTGGGGGTCGAGGAGGCTGTTGAAGAGCGGGTTCGACGTCGTCGCATCGATGCTGCTCGCGCCGAGGGTGGTGCTCCCGTCACCGCTGTCGTACACGCTGAACCGCAGGAGCGAATAGGACACGAGCACGTTCGCGCTGCCCGTGCCGGGCCCGGTCGGGGCCTCGCGCCACAACGGCGTCTCGTAGCCGGCGAGGATCGTGTCCTTGACGACGAGGTTCACGGAGCCGGCGCCTGGGCTGTTGGTGACCGTCGTCCGGATCGCAGGAGTGTCGACGTCCATGCCATAGCCGACGATCGTCGCGTGGCGCACGGTGGCGACCGTGGTGCCCGCCGTGCTCGCTTCGGCGATGACGGCCACGGCGGTGCCGGTCGTCTGCACGACGCTGTTCTCCAGGACGCCGAAGGTTCCATAGGTGACGCGCATGCCGAAGTTGCCCGGGTCGATGATCCGCATCCGGCGAGCGAACACCGGGACCTCCGGGTCGTCGACCTCCAGCCCCCAGGCGGGATGGTCGATCGTCGTGCGCTCGACCTCCAGGGAGCCGCTGAGGGCGCCATTTGTGTCGATACCAGTGAAGATCGAGCCGCCGGCCGCGCCGTAGATCCGGCCGTCGCGGAACGTGCCGCCGCCGACCATCGACACACCGTCGGAGCCGGCGTTGCGGCTCTCGATGTCGACGCGCTCGAAGGTCGCCTGGCTGGCTTGCAGGCCGCTGCCCAAGTCGTCGGGAAAGCTCGCCGGGATCAGGATGGTCAGGTCGCGCACCGTGAGGTCGCGATGTCCGACGAGGTCCACGACGTACGCGTTGGCGTTCTCGGTCGACGTGAGATACGTGGCGCCCCGCCCGGCTCCGACCACCTCGAGGGCGTCGTCGTCGCCGCTGTACAGCTCCAGCGAGTCCGGACGCGTGAAGGTCCCCGGCGCGATGACGACACGATCGGCGCTGCCGTCGTGGCCATTCGCCTGCAGCGCCGTCTGAAGGTCGGCCTGCTGGACGTTGCCGGCTGCATCGGGGCAGGCCGCGGTGAACGCCGGCACGCAGAACGTCGTGGCCGATGCCGGCGACGCGCCGGCGAGGGCCGCGGTGAGTCCGAGGAGAGGAAATGCGGTGCGCATGGTCATGGTGGGCTATCGACTGCCGTCGATCGACAGCCTTACGGGAACTCCGTAAGATCGCTGCATGACAGAGCAAAACGCGGCGCTGGACGCGGTTGACCGAGATATTCTCAGCCTGTTGCAGCGCGATGCGCGGATGAGCTACCGCGAGCTCGGCGAACATGTCTCGCTGAGCGCCAATGCGACGGCCGACCGCGTGCGCCGCCTGCGCGACAGCGGCGTGATCGTGGGGTTCCGCGCGATCGTGGACGCAGCCGCGGCCGGCCGCGCGCTCGTCGCGCTGATCGACGTGCGCCTGTCCGGGCCGAGCGAGACGGAGCGCTTCGAGCAGCTGGTCGCGTCGCTTGAGGCGATCACCGCGGCCGACCACGTCACCGGGCGCTTCGACTACGCGCTGCGGGTCAGCTGCCGCGACACCACCGACCTCGACGGGCTGATCCGCACGCTGAAGACGAAGGGCGGCGTCATTGCGACCGACACGCGCATCGCCCTGCGCAACGTCGTCGGCAAAGCTCAGTCCTCGAACAGCGCGTAGCCGTAGGCGCCGCGCTTGTACGCGAGCGTGGCGATCGAGTGCATGCGGTCGTCGTCGTTGTGGTGCAGCCCGTCGAGCGAGCTGTTGACGCGCGACTCCGCACGGCGGCAGAACGTCTCCGCGATGTAGCGCTCCTGGCCGCTGGCCTCGACGCCCTGCTCCTCGAAGATAGAAGTGACCCGCGAGAGCACGGCGATCTGGGCGTAGACGTCGCTGAGCGCGTCGCAGTAGCGCTTGTGGGCGAGCCCCTGGTCGACGATCGTCTTGCCGTGCTTGCGCAGCAGGCCCTCGCCCTCGCCGCGCAGCCGCTTGACCTGGTCGCTGACCGAATCGGCCAGCGAGGACAGCTCGTCGTGGGCGCCGGTCAGGCGGTCGGGGCGGATCTCGCGCTTCACGCGGCCGAACGCGTACTCGGCCAGCGCGCCGATCGACCCGATCGGATCGCCCAGCCCCAGGTCGCCGAGGCCCTCGAGCTCCTCCCCCAGTGGTTTCAGCGCGCTCAGCGCGACGAACGAGCGCATCACGTCGTTGGCGCCCTCGAAGATCGGGAAGATCCTGATGTCGCGGAGGATCTTC
>JAWVFZ010000177.1:0-6086 GCA_033855555.1 Solirubrobacteraceae bacterium | reverse complement strand
GAAAGATCTGCAGCACGTACTCACGGCCGTAATAGCCGAGTGCGACCTCGAACTCGTGGGCAGCGTCGATCCCCGCGGCGCGGGACTCGGGGTCGAAGCCGAACAGCGCGCGCATCGCGATCCGCAGCGCCAGCTCCCGCGTCCAGTGGTAGAGGTCGAGCTCGGCCCCGTCCTCCCAGCTCGCGAGGGCGCGCCGGGTTTCCGCGTGCATCGTCGTGTGCGCCGCGGCGATCCGCTCGCGGTGGAACGCGGGCAGCATGATCTGGCGCGAGCGGCGATGGAACGGGCCGTCGATCGTGAGCAGGCCGTCGCCGAGCAGCGGCATCATGTCGCCCAGGTGGCCCTCACGCCACGAGAAGTTCGCGGCGTGCGAGACGGTCATGTAGTGGTTGGCCTCCGGCCCGAGCATGAAGACCACGTTGCCGTGGAGCACGCGCACGGTGAAGACGGGGCCGAAGCGCTCGTAGGCCTCGAGCAGCAGCGGCAGCGGGTGGCGAGCGAACGATGTCGTTCGGCGCATCGAGAAGCGCGTCCAGCCGGGCGGGAACGGCACGGTCGCCCGGCGTTCGGCGGCCAGGTCGCCGGCCATGCGGCGCAGCGGATTGGACGAGACCGGGGGAGGAGGGCGAAGCGGCATGAAAGGTGACGCAGGCGTCATCCTTCCAGCGGCCGGACACCGCGTCAAGACACGCAACGGGCCCCCCGCAGTGGAGTGCGGGAGGCCCGTGCGGTTGTTGGACCGGGTCTTGTCGCGGACTAGGCGTCCGCCGGTTCTTTGGGATCGGGCGAGGCGTTCTGCTCGCTGCCGTCGTTGCCGCGCGGCGCCTGGCGGATGACCCTCTCGCAGGAGCCGTTGGGGTTGGCGGGCGTGGCGTCGGTGATCACGTCGACGGTGTCCAGGATCGCGCGGTCGTTGCCGTCGCCGCAGGTGATGCGGTCGACCTCCCCGTCGCGCGTGTGGAAGGTGTCGGCGCCGGCGCCGCCGTCGAGCGTGTCGCCGTGCTGGTCGACCTCGCCGTTGGGGCCGGGCGTGACGTCGGTCTTCACAAGCGCCCAGAGGTCGTCGTTGCCTGCGCCTCCGATCGAGGTGTCCTGGCCCGCGTTGGCGAAGATCCGGTCGTCACCGGCGCCGCCGTCCTGGTGGTCGTCGCCCGCGCCGCCGTGCATCAGGTCACGCCCGCCGTTGCCGGCGGAGGTGTCGTTGCCGTCGCCGCCGTTGATCACGTCGCGGCCGTCGCCGCCCTGCAGCTGGTCGTTGCCCGAGCCGCCGAGGATCCAGTCGCGGCTCACAAGGTCACCCGCGTTGGGCACGTCGCCTTGGATCGTGTCGTTGCCGGAGCCGCCGACCAGCAGATCGCCGCCCTGGTGGCCGAGGATCGTGTCGTTGCCCGCGCCGCCCCAGATGCGGTCGTAACCGAGCTGGCCGTCCAGCGTGTCGTCGCCCTGGTTGCCATGGACGCGGTCGTTCCCATCGCCGCCCAGGACCTTGTCGTTACCGGGCCCCGCATGCACGCGGTCATTGCCCTGGCCGAGATCGATCTGGTCGGCGCCTGCACCACCGAAGACGCGATCGTTGCCGCCCTTGGCGTCGATCGTGTCCGCGAGCCGCGTGCCCGTTACGACCTCCGGCTGGTCGGTGCCGATGAAGGTGCCCGCCACCGCCACGGCCGCGGCGGTCAGCGACATGGCCGCCGCGGCGAGCGCGACGACGAGAAGTGTCCCGCGGTGCTGCATTGAGCTGTGCCTCCCTCGAGAGTGCGTCCGGAGTGGTTCGTCCGGTGGCACAAACATCCGGTGGGACGCCGAGTTGCGCTCCGTCCGTTCGCTATCGTGGGCCGCTCGCCCTACGGGGGGCGTAGCTCAGTTGGTTAGAGCGCCGGCCTGTCACGCCGGAGGTCGCGGGTTCGAGTCCCGTCGCTCCCGCTTTTCCAACCTCGTGGTCGCACGCTGGAGGTAGGGGAAGAACTCGTGGCGCGGTTCGACGGCGACGAGGGCGATGCCTTCGATCCAGACGCGGTGGAACATCGCCCTCCGCCAGTTGCGCAGCGTCTGCTCCGACACGCCGAGGCTCTCTGCGAGCTCTCTCGGCGTGCGGCCGGCACGCAGCAACTCGGCCGCCTCTCGACGGAAGTCATCGGGGTACGCAGGGCGCGTTCTCGAGTTCTCGGCATCGACAGACACATCCTTTCCCGGCCAAGCCACGCAAGCCATAGAGTCCTGCGATGCCCACCCACTGCAGTCGCCGCGGCGTTCTCCTCGCTTGCGTCCTCATCATCGCGGCGCTTGCCCCCGCATCGTCGGCCGCGGCCGGCACGATCTCTGTCGGCACTGACGAGGACCATCCGCAGACGTGCGCCATCCAGTCGAGCGGCACCGTCTCGTGCTGGGGCGACAACGGGTCGATCCCGACCCCGACCACGGTTCCCGGGCTGAGCGACGCGGTCGACATCTCGGGATACGGAACGAGCACGTGCGCGGTCCGCGCAACGGGCAGCGTCGTCTGCTGGACGGCGGGCGGCACTCCGTCGGTCCCGGCCGACAGCCCGAGCGACGCGGTCGCCATCGGCACCGGCACGCTGTCCTGGTGCGCGATCCGCGTCGGCGGTACCGTCGCATGCTGGGGCAACGTCGGGAACGACCAGCTGGGCGGCGCCGACAAGGACGGTCACCACGTCACGAACGCGATCGCGGTGACGAGCGGCGACTCGAACTCCTGCGTCATCGCGCGCGGCGGCAAGGTCTCCTGCTGGGGCCAGCAGTACACGGCCGTGCCGTCTGACCTGACCGACGCGGTCTCCGTCAGTTCCGGAGGCGACAACATTTGCGCGGTGCGCAGCAACGGGCACGTGATCTGCTGGGGGCGCGGCGTCTGGGGCGAGTTCGGCCAGCCGTACGACGCGAGCGTCAGCCAGGTTACGATCCCCGGCGTCTCCGACGCCACCCGGGTCGCCGTCGCCGGCCGGCACGTCTGCGTGCTGCGCAGCGGCGGCACGGCGACCTGCTGGGGCGAGGGCACGCTCGGCCAACTCGGTCAGGGCACTCCGGTCGACAGCACCCCCGTCGCCGTGTCCGGCCTCGACGGTGCGACCGACATCGCCGCCGGCTCGAGAGCGTCGTGCGCGCGCCTCGGCGACGGCTCGCTCCGGTGCTGGGGCGACAACCGGCAGGGCCTCATGGGGACGGGCAAGTCGAGCGGCTCCGCGACCCCGGTGACCGTGAGCGGCCTCACCGACGCGACCGCGGTCTCCGGGCGCGGTGGGACGCGGTGCGCGGTGCGCAGCGGCGGCGGGGTGGCCTGCTGGGGTGACAACCACCTCGGCGAGCTCGGCGACGGCTCGGCCCTCAGCCAACGACCCTTGCCGGCCTCGGTCACCGGCATCTCGACCGCGACCGGGGTGGCCGTCGGCTCGCTGCACGCGTGCGCACTGCTGGCCGATCAGTCGGTGAAGTGCTGGGGCTACGGCGGCAGCGGGCAGACCGGCGACGGCACCGGCGGCAGCCTGACGCCGACGACCGTCACGTCGGTGTCGGCGACCCGGCTGGCGACCATGGACAACACGCCGTGCGCGGTCCTCGTGTCTGGCTCGATCTCGTGTTGGGGCGCGAGCTTCGGCAACACCGCCGCGAGCGTGACGGGCACGGCAAACGCGACCGACATCGTCGGCGGTTCGAAGCACATGTGCGCGATCGAGGGCGCCGGGACCGTCGTGTGCTGGGGCGCGAACTACTGGGGCTTTCTCGGGAACGGCTCGCAGATCGACTCGTTGACGACCGCTGTGTCGACCGGCATCACCGATGCGACAGCGCTGCAGGTCTCCGTCGGCGGCAACCGCACATGCGCCAAGCGCGCAGGCGGCAACGTCTGGTGCTGGGGGCTGAACCCCGACCCCGCCATCCCCTACCCCACCAACCAGGAGCTCGCGCCCACGAACACCGGCTCGACCAGCTTCCCGGCCGACACCACGTCCGACGGTTGCACCGCGTCCTCCGGCCACGTGACGTGCATCGGCGACGGCTCGCAGGGCCAGTTCGGCGACGGCTACCAGCCCGCCGGCCACTACCCCACCCAGGTGGTGCCCGGATCGGTGCCAAGCTTGAGCGGCGTGCCGTCCTCGCCCGGGACGACGCTGCTCCCGGACGGCGTGTCCGTCAGCCCGACGAGCCTCGCGTTCCCGACGACGTCGGTCGGCCCGACGAGCCTCCCGCAGACGGTGACGGTGACGAACACCGCCGGCCGTTGGCTCTCGCTCTATGCGTCGGTGCCCGACCCGGCGCCGGCCAGCGAGTTCGGCGTCGGCACGACGTGCGGCGCGACGCTCGCGCCCGGCGCCAGTTGCGCGGCATCGTTCGTCTTCCACCCGACGAGCGTGGGTGACAAGGCCGGCAGCGCGACGATCGAGCTCGCCGGGCGCGCACACACGATCGCCCTCAGCGGCACCGTGTCGACCGGCTTTCTCGTCACGCCCGGCTCGCTCACGTTCCCAACGACGATGATCGGCCAGACGAGCACCGGGCAGACCGTCACCGTCGCCAACGTCTCCGGCCAGACGAAGACCCTCGGCACGACGATCACCGGCCTCGGCAGGGACTTCCGCTCGAGCACGACGTGCGACGCGATGCTCGCCCCCGGCGGGATGTGCACGGTCACGTTCTCCTTTGCGCCGACGGCGGCCGGCACACGGTCGGCCGCCGCCGTCGTGACGCTGTCCGGCGTGCCGAACGCCGTCGCGCTGAGCGGCGCGGCCGTTCCGAGCAACCGGTTCACGATCAAGAGCGCGAAGGTCAGCAAGAAGACGAAGATCACGCTGACGCTCACGCTCCCGGGTGCAGGCAAGGCCAAGGTCACGACGACTATCAAGCAGGGCAAGAAGACGATCGCCTACGCCGCGACGAAGGCCGTCACCGCGAAGAAGGCGGGCACGGCGAAGGCGACACTGACGCCCGGCAAGAAGGCGAAGGCGGCGCTGAAGCAGCTGAAGAAGGTGAAGGTGTCGATCAGCGTGTCGTTCACGCCGACGGGTGGCGCGGCCGCGAAGAAGACGAAGTCCATCAGCGTGACGGGCTCGAAGAAGCACTAAGGGGGCGCTGGCCCAGCTGCACCAGGCCGGCATCGATCGGCAGCCCGAGACGGTGCTGGCCGACGGCGGCTACTGGAACAGCGCACAGATCACCGCGCTCGGCCACCAAGGCCTGCAGGTGATCGTCCGACCAAGAGCGCGACACGCACCACAGCGCGGACGCTCTCACCACGCCAAGCGTAGGGAAGGCGTTCTGCCACCGGATTGGCACGGGGCGCCAGTCTTCCCTAGCGCGCCATCTGATCCTAGGGCCCGCCGTTTGCGCAGGGCCCGTCAACCTTCACGTAGGTCATCGGGTGCCATGTCTGCCTCGGGGGGCAGGACCTCGATGTTGAAACGCGGGTTCAAGTCCCGTCGCTCCCGTCGAAGGGTCGTGCGCGCAAATGGGCGCTTAAAGCGACTCTCCAATGAGACCTGCAAATCGCGCGCCAAGTGGGCGCTTAGGTATTTCGCCGCTGAACGAGTCCTCTTCCGCGGTTTGTGGTTGGCGGCAGTTCAACGTCTCGGGGCTTGAACTGCTTCAGAGCATGAGAAAGGCCGCCCCTCGGGGCGGCCTTTGGTCACGGCGTGGTGTGCAAGGCCGCAGGCAGCACTTCTATCCGGCGCCGGGTCCGCTCGACTCCACGCCGAGGAGCCCCGCGCCGATGATCTTCTGGTCGACTGCGGCGCGGCCGAGATAGCAGCTCCACTCCGTTCCCGCAGAGTTCAGCGAGCGACATCCGCCGTTGACGCGCTGGTTCTGGTCTACGGTCGGTTCGACGGTGCCCTTCCAATCGGAGACCTCCGGCGCGGGAGCCCTGATCAGCTTGCAGCGATACTCGACGCCCTCGGTCACGACGGTGCAGGACGGCTCCGTGCCCGCGAGCGCCAGAGTGCCGGCCGGCATGCTGCGGGCGACGTCGGCGGTGCCGAAGATCTTGGTGGCGGCCGCGGCAGCGCCGGGCACGAGGACGGCGATGACGACGCCAAGCGCGAGCCGCCGGCGGCGGACCGCGTGGCGCGGACGCA
>JAWVFZ010000176.1:0-4360 GCA_033855555.1 Solirubrobacteraceae bacterium | reverse complement strand
CGGGCCGAAGGACATCGACGCGGGCGCGCCGACGAAGTGCAGCCCGGGCACCGATGACTCGAGCCCGGCGCTCAGGCGCGGATAGCCGCCGACGATGTCGATCGCGCGCGCGAGTTCCGGAGCGATGAACGGGTAGCGCGTTACGTCCACGCGATAACCGGTGCCGAGCACCACGCTGTCGGCGATCCGCTCGGATCCATCGTTCAGCGTCACGCGGACGGTGTCTCCGGCGCTCTCGGCCCCGATGGCCCAGCGGCCGGTCTCCACACGCACGTCCGCCAGCCTCGGGCGCAGCCAGTCGGAGGCGCGCGGCAGCAGACAGCGCGAGGAGACGGCAACTCGTGCCGGCGCCGGCAGCCGGCGGTAGAGGTCCGGAGCCGCGGCCGGCCAGCCGCTGACGACCGAGCCGACGTCGGTGGGCGGGGCGGTGCGCGCGCGCAGCGACCCGCGCAGGCTGGGGTCGCCGTCGGTCAGCCACTCGATCCCCGGGGCCCGGATCGCCACCTCCACATCCGCGCCGATCTCGCTCAGCAAGGCGGCCGACTCAAGAGCGCTTTGGCCGCCGCCGACGACGAACACGCGCTTGCCGGCGAAGCCACGCAGGTCGTGCAGCTCGGCGGAGTGGTGCACGAGCGACTCTGGCAGGGAGGCCCACGGCTCCGGGCGATCCCCGAAGGGGAACAGGCCGGCGGCCACCACCACCCGCTCGGCCGTGAGCCGTTCGCCGTCGTCGAGCTCGAGCCCGAAGGCACCGTTGTCACGCTCCAGGCGCCGCACCTTGCGGGGATCGGTGTCGCCGACGGCGTGGCGCTGGTACCAAGCGCCGTACGCCAGGAACTCCTCGAGGGTCAGCGAGGGGGTCGAGACCGTCACGTTCTCGGCGGCCTCGTAGCGATCGATCGTGAGCTTGCGCTCGGGATCGGCGATGTGGGACGAGCGCTTTCGGGAGCGCAGGATCATGCCCTGCGGCATCTGCTTGTGCCAGAACTCGAACGGCTCTCCGAAGACGCGGACCGCCACGCCCGCGTGGCGAAGGTGGGCGGCGGCGGACAGCCCGTACGGCCCCGCCCCGATGATCACGACCTCGCCACGACGCCCGCGCCGGGCGTCGAGACGGGAGCGCTGCTGGGTCTCGACGGCCCGCTCCAAGCTGGCGCGCGCGTTGCGCCACCCGGGCCTCGCGAGCAGCAGCGCGCGGGCAGCGAACGGCGCCGGATCGGCGAGCTCGAGATGCGGATGGGCGGTGTCCCGGCGCGGCTGGAGCACCTCCATTGCGGCCGCCGTGTTGCCATGTCGGAGCTGGAAGAGGAAATGCCGCAGGTCGGCGTCCTCCCAGCGGTACGAGACGCCCGGGCGGGCGAGGACCGGCCGTGGCCTGCCCCCGAGCATCCAATCGCACCAGATCGCGGGAAGGTTCGCCCCTGCTCGCAGCGCCAGGGCGAGGGACCCGTAGACGCGGGGGTTGAGGTCGATCGGGACGAACGAGCCATCGGGGCGCTCGATGAGCTCGACCTCGAAGATTCCGTGCCATCCCATGCGCCCAAGGAGGTCGCACATGGCCTCCGACAGCCCGCGAGGCGGATCGATGGTCCTCGAATAGCACGCATTTCCGGCGGAGGGGCGCCAGGTGCGCTGGTAGCGCGAGACCGCCGTGGCGAGCAGCCGCCCGTCCGCGAAGACGCCGGCGAACGACGTCACGGAGCCCCGCTCATGCGCCTGGATGAGGCACGGATCGCCGTATGCGGGCGCCATCCTCTCGAGCTCCCGCTCGTCGAACACCGTCGTGCTCCCGAGATGCTTCGAACGCCCTGCGTGTGAAACCACCGACCGCACCGGCTTCAGGACGACGGGGAACCCCAGGCGCCTCGCCGCGGCGAGGGTCGCGGGCAGGCCCGCACAGACGACGGTCTCCGGCTCGACGAACCCGGCGGCCACAGCCTCCTCGGTGAGTACGCACTTGCTCGTGCTTGCCAGCACGGTCTCGTGCGAGGGAAGACCGAGGCGCATGTGCGGCTCCAGGCGCGAACGGTGGGCGGAGACCGCGAGCAGTGAGGCATCGCTGCCGGTCAGCAGCAGCGAGTAGCCGCGCTGGCGCCCCGCCTGCTCCAGGCCGTCCACGAAGGCGCGCTCGTCGACCAGGGGATGCGGGAGGTGAAGGCGGCTGCCGCAGGCGCGTGACCAGTGGGTCGGCGCGGGATGGGCGCCCGCGACCGCGTCGACCTCGAACCCGGCCGCTCGCAGACCTCGGCAGGCGGCGAGCACCGAACGCTCCTCGCCGTCGGTGAGAAGCACGCGGATGGGCGATTTCGAGGTCACGATGATCGCTTCCGGTTATAGAGGGTTGACTCTGGTCCTGGGGGCGGCGACCGCCCCAAACGGCGCAAGCGTCGCGCCTCCGTTAGCGTCATGACATGCCTTCCCACTGGCCCGCGATCTCCTACGAGGCATGGAGCGCGACCTGCGACACGCTTCACGCGCACACGCAGGTGCTTGGCAAGCTGGCCGCGACGCTCGCCCCGTCCGAGCCCCAGCTCCAGCACGCCGCGCTGCGGCTGACCGCGCGCGGATGGGAGACGCTCCCGCTGCCGGCCCCCGACGGCTCGGGGGCGTTCGTCGTCGCGCTCGACCTGCGAACCCACGAGGCGGTCGTCGAGCACAACGACGGGCGCGTGCAGCGCGTCGCGCTGACGCCCGACCGTCCGGTCGGCGAAGTCACCCGCGACGTGCTGGCAGCGGTCAGCGCGCTGGCAGGCCGGGTCGAGATCGATCCCACGCCGCAGGAGACGCCCTGGACCACGCCGCTCGACGAGGACACCGAGCACGCGACCTACAAGCCCGGACAGGTCGAGACCTACTTCGCGGCTGCGACCCGCGCCGCGCTCGTCCTCGCGGCCTACCGGGCGCCCTACCGCGGGCGCTCGACACCGGTCAACGCGTGGTGGGGGTCATTCGACCTGGCGGTGAACCTGTTCTCCGGCGAGCCGGCGGAGCCCCCCTCCGCGGACTTCATCATGCGCAACTCGATGGACGCGCAGGACATCGCCGTCGGCTGGTGGCCGGGCGAGCCGCGCTATCCGCGCGCGGCCTTCTACGGCTACACGCACCCTGCACCGGACGGGTTCGCCGAGGCGCCGCTCTCGCCGCCGGCGGCGCGCTGGGAGGCGGAGCTCGGCCTGTACGTGCTCGACTGGGAGGACGTCCGCGGGGCGCCGGACCCGCACGCCGCCGCGCTCGAGTTCGCCCGCTCGGTGTTCCGCCACGCATGCGCGGTCTGCGAGTGGGATCCCGCTCTGGCGGCGAGCGCCGAGGGCACGCCGCCGCCGGTTGTCTGAGCCCTACCAGCCGAAGTCGGCGTTCCGCGGCAGCCCGGAGGCGTTCGCGCCCGACCTCGCCGAAGCGGGGACCGCCGGCGTGCCGTCGGCGGCAGGAGTGCCGTCCTTCGGCGTCACGATGACCTCCTGGTGCATCGTCACCGGGTGCAGGTAGCAGAACAGCTGATAGGTACCGGGCTTGAGGAAGCCGCGCGAGGTGTACTTCGCGCCGCCCGACAGCGTCGGCGTGCCGACGACCTGCGGCCCGTTGGCGAACAGCACGTTGTGGCCGACGCGATCGGCGAACGTCCACGTGATCGAGCCGCCCACCGGGATCTGCACCTTTGCCGGCTTGAAGCGGTCGTTGATCAGCTTGACCTGGGCGGGGCCGGTGAAGACGAACGGGTTGCCGGGCAGCGAGGGCAGCGGGTGGACCTTGCCGTCGTCACCCACGGCGTTGAACGGGATCTTCACGTAGGGCGAGTTGCCGATGTGTCCGTCATGGCGCAGGAGCACCTCGCGCCGGTCGGCCGGCAGGGGCGTGCAGACGCTGCCCTTCGGCGCGGGTCCTTCGGCGACGTAGACGTGCATGATCGACATCACGCGGGCACGCGGATAGCGCGCGTCGTAGTCGGCCTGCAGATCGATCGCCTGCCCCTTGCGTACGGGGATGCCCGTCTTCGACAGGAAGAAGCGCGTCCCGACGGGCCCGGGCTCGTGCAGGATCGGCCGCAGCCGATAGACGAGATCGGTCTGCGGCGCGTAGAGCGGATCGGTGTCGAGCAGCTTGCGGTCGCCGCACTGGGGCTGGGTGAGGCTCATGGTCTGCGCGCCGCCATGGAGGTGTCCGCCGGCGGCGACGATGCGGCCGTTCATCGGCACCGTCCAGTGGAACGTGCGGTGATCGACGCCGCTGGGAAGCGCCTGGACGGAGTAGCTGGGCTGCGTGGTCGCGCAGGCGTTCGCCCGGATCCAGAACGGCCGGACCGGTGTCAGGCGCTTCTTGGTGAAGGTGAACGTGTACTGCACGTAGACATTGCGCGCCTGGA
>JAWVFZ010000175.1:0-2521 GCA_033855555.1 Solirubrobacteraceae bacterium | reverse complement strand
GCGGTGACGATGAACGGCGGCGTCGCGTTGTGCGTCGAGGTCGAGCGCGACCGGATCGAGCGCCGGCTGCAGACGCGCTACCTCGACGAGGTCGCGGACGACCTGGACGACGCCGTGGCGCGCTGCGTCGCGGCGAAGGCCGCGCGCCGCCCGCTGAGCGTCGGGCTCGAAGGCAACGCGGCAGACGTGCTGCCCGCGCTGCTCGCGATGGGCTTCGAGGCCGACATCGTCACCGACCAGACGAGCGCGCACGATCCGCTCGTCGGCTACATCCCGAACCGCATGACGATCGCCGAGGCCGACGCGCTGCGCGCCTCCGACCGCGACGAGTACCTCAAGCGCTCGCGCGCCGCGATCGCCGCGCACTGCGCCGCGATGGTCGGGTTCCTCGACGCCGGCGCCGAGGTCTTCGACTACGGCAACAGCCTGCGCGCGGAGGCGCGCCTCGGCGGCTTCGAACGCGCCTTCGCCTACCCGGGCTTCGTCCCCGCCTACATCCGCCCGCTGTTCTGCGAGGGCAAGGGACCGTTCCGCTGGGTCGCGCTCTCCGGCGACGAGGCCGACATTGCCGCCACCGACCGCGCCGTCCTCGAGGAGCTTCCCGACGACGACCGGCTCGCGCGCTGGATGGAGCAGGCGAGCGAGAAGATCGCCTTCCAGGGGCTCCCCGCGCGGATCTGCTGGGTCGGCTACGGCGAGCGCCATCGCCTCGGGCTGCGCTTCAACGAGATGGTGCGCAGCGGCGAGCTGAAGGGCCCGGTCGTGATCGGCCGCGACCACCTGGACTCGGGCTCGGTCGCCTCGCCCTATCGCGAGACCGAGGGCATGGCCGACGAGTCCGACGCGATCGCCGACTGGCCGCTGCTCAACGCGCTCGTCAACACCGCGGCCGGCGCATCGTGGGTCAGCATCCACCACGGCGGCGGCGTGGGGATCGGGCGCTCGATCCACGCCGGGATGGTCTGCGTCGCAGACGGGACCGACCTCGCCGCCCAGAAGCTCGCGCGCGTGCTCACGGCCGACCCGGGCATGGGCGTCATCCGCCACGCCGACGCGGGCTATGACCGCGCGGTCGAGGTCGCAGACGAGCGCGGCGTGCGCATCCCGATGCGCGAGGGCTGAATGAGCGTCCTGGAGATCGCGTCGATCGGCCATCCGGTGCTGCGCGAGCGCGCGCGCGAGGTCGGCGCCGAGGAGCTGCGCTCGCCCGCGATCCAGCGGCTGATCGACGACATGATCGAGACGATGCGCGCCGCCGGCGGCGCTGGGCTGGCCGCCAACCAGGTGCACGACCTGCACCGGATCGCGGTCGCCGAGGTCGACCGCAACCCGCGCTATCCGTACAAGCCGCCGATCGCGCTGACGGTGATGGTCAACCCGGTGATCGAGCCGGTCGGTGAGACGACCGTGGAGATCGACGAGGGCTGCCTGTCGGTCCCGGACCTGCGCGGGACGCTCGAGCGCTTCGTCACTATCCGCGTCAGGTACCTCGACCGCCACGGCGCCGAGCACGAGGAGCTCAAGCGCGGGCTGACCGCCGGGACGTTCCAGCACGAGGTCGACCACCTCGACGGCATCCTGTTCCTCGACCGCGTGCGCGACCCCGCCACCTTCGCCACCTGGGAGCAGTGGGAGCGCCACCGCAAGGCCGCGTTCCTCGAGCGGATCGCCGGGCTGCCGGCGTGAGCGCGCTGTGGTGCGAGCTGGCGTGGCTGGGCGGCGACGCGCCGCAGGCCGGCGTGCTCGTCGAGCTCGACGGCGACCGGATAGCCGCGGTGCAACCCGGCGTCGCGGCGCCCGCCGACGCCGAGCGGCTGAGCGGACTCACGCTTCCGGGCCTCGCGAATGCGCATTCGCACGCGTTTCAGCGCGCGCTGCGCGGTCGCACCCACGCCGGCACCGGCTCGTTCTGGACTTGGCGCGAGCAGATGTACGCGCTCGCCGAGGCGCTCGACCCGGACTCCTACCTCCCGCTCGCGCGCGCGACGTTCGCCGAGATGGCGCTGGCCGGGATCACCGTCGTCGGCGAGTTCCACTACCTGCACCGCGACGGCAACGCCATGGGCGACGCCGTCGTGCAGGCCGCGGCCGAGGCGGGCGTGCGGCTGACGCTGCTGGACGCGTGCTATCTGCGCGGCGGGATCGAGAGCTTCCGCGACGCAGACGCCGACGCCTGGGCAGCGCGCGTGTCGGAGCTCGAAGACGGGCCGGCATTGCGGATCGGCGCCGCGATCCACAGCGTGCGCGCCGTCGATGCGCCGTCGATGAAGGTGGTCGCCCAGTGGGCCGACGCGCGCGCGGGCGGCGCTCCGCTGCACGCCCACGTCTCCGAGCAGCCGGACGAGAACGAGGCCTGCCTCGCCGAACATGGCCTCACGCCCACCGCCGTGCTCGGGTCGGCCGGCGCGATCTCCGACCGGTTCACCGCGGTGCACGCCACGCACCTCACCGGCACCGACATCACGCTGCTCGGCTTCGCGCGCGTCTGCATGTGCCCGACGACCGAGCGCGACCTCGCCGA
>JAWVFZ010000174.1:0-3265 GCA_033855555.1 Solirubrobacteraceae bacterium | reverse complement strand
CGTAGATCTGGCGCAGCGTGTCGCCGACGCCCGCCACCTGACGTCGTGCGCGGTCGGGGTCGTAGCCACCGCTGCTCAGCTCGACGGCGATGTTGATGATGCCGCCCGCGTTGGCGACGAAGTCGGGTGCCCAGAGGATCCCGCGTTCGGCGAGGGCGTCGGCCAGGGTGTCGTCGGCGAGCTGGTTGTTCGCCGCGCCGGCGACGATCGGGACCTGCAGGACAGGGACGGTCTCGTGGTCCAGGACGCCGCCCAGCGCGCAGGGGGCGAACACGTCGGCGCTCAGCGTCACCGCCTTGGCGGGCGTGACCCAGCGCGCCCCGAGCTGCTCGGCGAGCGCCTTCTTGGAGCGGTCGATGTCGGCGAGCACGAGCTTCGCACCCGCCCTGGAGAGCAACTTGGCCAGCGCGGCGCCCACGTGACCCAGGCCGCTGACGACGATCGAGCGGCCCTTCGGCGACGGGTTGCCCAGCTGGCGCTCGAGCGACGCCCGGATCGCGGACTCGACTCCCAGCGCCGTCCATGGGCTGGGGTCGCCGGAGCTGCCGCGGCGCCGTGACAGCCCGGTCACGTGCTTTGTGCGCTCGGCAATCGTCCCCATGTCCTTCGAGGAAGTCCCGACGTCCTCGGCGGTGACGTACTCGCCGCGCAGCGACTCGACGGTGTCGCCGAAGTCCCGCAGCGCGCCCTTGCGCCGGCGCGCATCGAGCTCGGCGGGCAGCATGATCACGCCCTTGCCACCGCCCAGCGGCAGCCCCGCGACCGCTGACTTGTAGGTCATCGCGCGCGACAGGCGCAGTGCGTCGCGGATCGCGGCGCGCGAGTCGTCGTAGCGCCACATGCGACAGCCTCCGAGGGCGGGCCCGCGCGCCGTCGAGTGGACGGCGACGACGGTGAAGCAGTTGGACCGCTTGCCGCGGCGGACGAGCAGCGTCTCGTGCTCGAGGGTGGCGAGGTAGCGCTCGATGGCGCCGGAGTCTACGACGGGGCTGGGCTGCTGCCGGGCGCCGTGGCGCCCTGCGCGGTCGGCGGTGTCGCGCCGGTCGCGCCACCGCCTGGGCTGGTCTGGGTGGGTGAGGAACCACTGCTCGTTCCCGTGCCCGGGCCCGACCATGGCGTTGAGGAGGACGAGCCCATGCCAGGCTGCGTCGTGCCGGTGCTGCCAGGGGAGCCGCTCGTGCCGGGAACGGCGGTTCCGTCGCCGGCGGCCGGGTCAGCGGCGGGGTCGGCGCCCTCGTCGGGCGCCAGCAGACCGCCGTTGGCCTGGTCGACGACGGGGGAATCCGAGGCGGCCGGGGTGTCCGGCACGACGGGGTCGACGGTCGGGGGCGCGGCAGGGCTGCTTGGTGCGTCCCGGGGCACCTTGGCAGCGGGCGCGACGGCACGGAGCGACGCGCTGCGCGGGTCGGCCACGTAGCGGATGGGGACCGAGAACGGCGTCAGCTCGGGCACGGCCGCCACGGGCTTGGAGGCGCCGTGCGCCTTCGGCGCGGGGGCGGGCGCAGTGGCCTGCTGCACCGCTTCGGCCCCGCCGCCGACGACCGCTGCGCAGCAGGCGATGACCGCGACCTTCGTCGCCACGGCGCCTCCGCCGACCGCCGCGGCCCCGCCGCCGGCCGCGCTGCTCCCGGCCGCCGCCCCGGAGCCGGCCCCGCCGAGGCCCAGCAGCTTCGCTGCCGTGGCGAGGATGCCGTGGCCGCCGCCGAGGCCTTGCAGCTCCTTCAGGCCGCCGCGCAACGCCACGCGGTACTCGCGGCATGGCGCGCACTCGCGGAGGTGGCGCCGGGCGCGCCCGCTCGCACGGACACCCTTGTCGAACGCCCCGGCGATGTCGGCGCGGATGTCGCAGCAGGAGGTGTCGCGCGCCTCGACCGCCTCGACCAGGCCGATCCGGGCGCGGACGAGCAGCGACTTCACAGCGGGCACGCTGACGCCAAGGGCGCCCGAGAGCTCCTTGTAGCTGAGGCCCTCCATCTCGCGCATCAGCAGCGCCGAGCGCTGCTGCTCGGGCAGCCGCCGCACGTCGCTGATCAGGCGGCGCAGATCCTCGCGGCGCTCGGCCTGCTCCATCGGGTCCAGCAACGACGGGCCGCGGGTGATGTCGAAGAGGTCGATCGCCGCCGGGAGCGGGCGGCGCAGCTGGTCGATGCAGCGGTTGTGCGCGACGCGATACAGCCACGCTCGTAGCGTCAGCGGTCGGTCGTCCGCCCGCAACGCCCCGTAGGCGCGCAGGAACACGTCCTGCATCGCGTCCTCGGCGTCCGAACGCGACCCGCTGAGCATCTGCCGCGAGTAGGCGAACAGCCGCTGGCGGTAGCGCTCGTGGATGACCTGGAAGGCGTCCTCGTGGCCCTGGCGGAACAGGGCGACGAGCTGATCGTCCGAGCGCAGCCGCAGCAGAGGCACCGAGATCCGGTGAAGGCCTGCAGGTGCGTGGATGCTTGCGGCTTCCAAGACTGCTCCCGCCGACTGTAACTGCTGGCGGGGCCGGAAGTTCCTCTGTCCGCTCAATGACACGGGGGCGACCGTATGGGTCGCCGCCCTATTGGTCAAGGTTCCTGAGCGAACCTGCCCGCGGACGGCGCCGCTATGTCAGCGACGCCATCACGTGCTTCACGTGCGTGTAGTCCTCGAGGGCGTACATGGACAGGTCCTTGCCGTAGCCGGACTGGCCGTAGCCGCCGTGGGGCATCTCGCTCGCGATCGGGATGTGGTCGTTGATCCAGACGCAGCCGAAGCGCAGCGCCTTGGAGACGCGCAGGGCGCGACCGATGTCGCGGGTCCACACGGACGACGCCAGGCCGTAGGGCGTGCCATTGGCCCACGCGATCGCCTCGGCCTCGTCGGTGAACGGCTGGACGGTGATGACCGGGCCGAAGATCTCGCGCTGGATCATCTCGTCGTCCTGGTTGAGGCCGGCCACGACGGTCGGCTCGAGGAAGAAGCCGGGGAGGTCGGGCTCCTTGCCACCCGTGACGATCTCGGCGTTGCCGGGCTTGTTGGCCAGGAAGGCCTCGACGCGCTGGCGCTGCCGGGCGGAGTTCAGCGGGCCGAGCGTGGTGTCGGCGCTCATGGTGTCGCCCATTACGTAGCTCTTGGCCTGCTCGGCAAGGCCGTTGACGACGTCGTCGTAGATCCCCTTGCCGGCGAGCACCCGCGTCGCGGCGGTGCAGTCCTGGCCGGCGTTGTAGTAGCCGGTGCCGGCGATGGTCTCCATCGCGGTCGCCATGTCGACGTCGTCGAAGACGACGACCGGGGCCTTGCC
>JAWVFZ010000173.1:0-9986 GCA_033855555.1 Solirubrobacteraceae bacterium | reverse complement strand
GTTCACATCGAGATCTCGATGCTGCCGCCGCATCGGTTCGCCGATGCGGTCCTGCCGCACGGTGTCACGTCCGTCGTGTGCGATCCGCACGAGATCGCGAACGTCCTCGGCGTCGAGGGGGTTCGCTACATGCTCGACGTCAGCGAGGGACTGGCTCTATCGGTCCTCGTGATGGCACCGTCGTGCGTACCGACGTCGTCGATGGAGACCTCCGGCGCGGCGCTCGGCGTCGAGGACCTCGTCGCGCTCGGGCGTCACCCGCGCGTGCTTGGCCTCGCGGAGGTGATGAACTTCCCGGGGGTCCTGGCCGGGAGCGACGACGTGCTGGACAAGCTGCGCGCGTTTGCCGGGCGACCGTTGGACGGGCATGTCCCGGGGCTGACCGGTCCGGACCTCCAGGCGTACGCGGGCACCGGCATCTCGAGCGATCACGAGTCGGTCACGGCCGAGGAGGCGCGCGAGAAGCTGCGGCTGGGCATGACGGTGTTCCTGCGTGAGGCGTCCAACGCCCGGAACCTGATCGATCTGCTGCCGGCTGTCGATGAGCACACCGCTCGCCGCTGCGCATTCGCGACAGATGACCGGGTACCCGGCGAGCTGTTGCGCGACGGATCGGTCGACGCGCTCGTGCGTCTCGCGATTCGCGGCGGTCTCGATCCGGTCACCGCGGTCACCATGGCGACGCTCAATCCGGCGGAGCACTACGGGCTGCGCGATCGCGGGGCGGTGGCGCCCGGGCGACGCGCCGACCTCTTCGTGACCTCGGATCTGCGCGCGTTGCCAATCGAGCTCGTGATCGCCGGCGGCCGGGTCGTCGCGCGCGATGGGCAACGGCTGCGCGACAGCGTCGCGCCGGCGGCTGCGCTTCCCGGCACGTTCCACGTCGCGTGGCCGCCGGACCTGCGACTGCCCGCGGGGGGACGCCAGGCACGGGTCATCGGCATCGTCGAGGACCAGCTCGTCACCACGGCGCACGTGGAGGAGGTGCGCGTCGAGGACGGCGTCGCCGTCGCCGACCCCGACCGGGACATGTTGCGCCTGAGCATCATCGAGCGCCACCGCGCGACCGGCAACGTCGGAATGGGGTTCGTGCGCGGCTTCGGCCTTCGGCGAGGCGCGATGGCGTCGAGCGTCGCGAACGACTGTCACAACCTCGTCGTCGTCGCGGTCGACGACCAGGACGGCTTGGTCGCGGCGCGCGCGGTCGCCGACATGGGCGGGGGAATCGCGGTGGTCGAGGGCGGCGAGCTGCGAGCGGCGATCGCGCTGCCGCTCGCCGGCCTCATGGCCGACCGGGCACCGGAGGTGGTGGCCGATGAGCTCGACACGGTGACGTCCGCGGTCCGGGATCTCGGCTGCGCGGTTCCGGCGCCGTTCATGGCGATGAGCTTCCTCGCGCTGCCCGTGATCCCGCACCTCAAGCTGACCGACCGCGGGCTCGTGGACGTCGACGCCTTCGCGTTCACCGACGTCTTCGTCGACCAGCCAGCGCAGCAGGCCGGTTGAATCGCCGGCCTTCGTCGCTCGGCGGCGTCCCCGGCAGCGGGATCTCGGCGCGGATGTACGTCCCCTCCCCGGGTTGGCTCGACACCGTGAGCGTGCCGTCGAGCGCGGCGAGGCGGTCGGCGAGCCCGGCAAGACCACCGCCGTCGGCGGTTCGCGCGCCGCCGATGCCGTCGTCTTCGACCGTCAGAACGAGACGGCCCGCCGTCTCCGTCGTCGTCACGCGCGCGGTTGACGCCTGCGCGTACTTGGTGACATTCGTGAGAGCCTCCGCCACCACGAAATAGGCGGCCGATTCCACGGTGTCGGGATAGCGCTCGTCTGCGATCTCGAGCACGACGGGCAGCGACGTCCGGCTCGTGAGGGTCTGCACCGCGGCCGCGAGACCGCCATCGGTCAGCGCCGCGGGATGGATGCCGTGCGACAGCTCGCGGAGCTCGTCGATCGCCGAACGCGCGCTGTCGAGCGCCTGGCCGACCAGGGTTCGTGCCTCGCCCGGGACGTTCCCAGCCCGGAGGGCGAGCTGGAGTGCCATGACCACGTGAACGAGGCCGGCCTGAGCGCCGTCATGGAGATCCCGCACCACACGGCGACGCTGCTCGTCGGCGGCCTCGACGATCCTGGCGCGCGATGCACGGACCTCGCCGAGACGCGCCCGCTCGACCTCGAAACGCCGGCGCTCGTCCTCGGCCTCCACACTCGCGCTCAGATCGTGGAACGTCATCGCGGTTCCCATCCGGCCGTCGATCTCCAGCGGGACGCAGTGGATCGAGATCGGGACCATGCTGCCGTCCTTGCGGACCCACCAGTCGCGCTCGATGCGGATCGGCTCGCCGCGCAGGGTGGCGTGCGTGATCGGGCAGTCCTGCGCCGGGTATGGCGATCCGTCCGGGTGCTTGTAGTGGATCGAATCGTGGCTCGGACGGCCGAGCAGCTCGTCGGCGCGGTCGAATCCCAGCGTCCGGACGGCGGCGTCGTTGACGAATGCGATCCGGTCGTCCCCGCCCACCAGCCACAACGGGATCTGGCCGCTGATCACGAGCGCCTCCTGCACGTCGCCGGCGCTCCAGCGCCGCCGTCGCGGCCGCTCCCACCCGCTCGCTCGATCAGCCATTCACAGCCGAGTAAACCACCGCCGCCCGTGGTTCGGAAGGCGCGGGGGCGTCTGATCTATCAAGCCGCAGGTGCCGCTGCGAGCGGGCGGTTCTCCCCGAGCGAGCCGCGGCGCGCCGCGGTGATGGCTCCCGCCAGCAGGCCGGCGGCGGCAGCGGTCGCAAACCCGGCGCCCGGCCCGGAGGCATCCACCAGCGCTCCGGCGGCGGTCGAGCCTGCCGCCAGGCCGGCTCCGATGGCGGTCGAAAGCCAGGCGAAGGCCTCGGTCAGCTCGCCCGCGGGCGCGACGCGGTCGACGAGCCCGAAGGCGGTTCCCAGCAGCGGTGCGACGCCGGCGCCCGCGATCAGGAGCAGCGGCGCGAGGGCCGCGGGCGAGCTGACGGGAACCAGGAGCAGGTCGCCGGCGCCGATCGCGGCCAGGAGGAGCGCCAGCCAGCGCGCGGCGTCCGCGGGCGCCGAGGCGCGCGCCGCGAGCAGGCCGCCGAGCAGCGAACCGAGCCCCCACAGCGCCAGCAGCGGGCCGGTGGCTCCTCCGGCGCCGGCGGCCTGGCAGGCGGCCGGGAGGGCAACCTCGATGGCGCCGAAGGTCGCGCCCGCCAGGCCGACGGCGATCAGGATCGTCTGCAGGCCGGGCGAGCGGATGGCGCGGATCCCCCGGGCTCGAGCAGCTCCCGCCTCGCCGCGCCAGGCACGGCTCTCGCGCGAAGCAGCGAACGCGGCGGTTCCGGCGCCCAGCACGCCTGCCCCGACGAGCAGTGCCAGGCGCTGCGACGTCGCCGTCGCGAGGCCGAGCAGCAGGAGCGGACCGGCGACGTAGGTGATCTCCAGCGCCGCGGACTCGAGCTGGTAGGCGCGGTGCAGGCGGTCGCCGGAGAGGAGCGCGGGATAGAGCGTGCGCAGGCAGGCGCCGAGCGGCGGGGTCGCCGCGCCCGCGACGGCGGCGCACACAAGCGGCGCGGCGAGCGGCGCGCCATCGGGCAACAACGCGAAGGCCGCAATCGCGACGACGGCCAGTGCGCCCGACGCCGCGAGGACGGCGGTCTGACCGTGACGATCCACGAGCCGGCCCAGACCCGGCGCCCACACGGCGCCTGCGACCGACGCAACGCCGGCGACCAGGCCGCCGGCGGCGTACGAGCCCGTGAGGTCCTTCGTGCGCAGGATGAAGAGCAGGCCGATCGCCGCGAGCGGCGTCCGCGCGAGGATCGAAATGGAGAACAGGCGAAGGACGGGGCGGGGCATGGGCCGGCAGCGTCGCTCACATAGGCCGTAGATGGCGAAGGATTCGCGCTCAAACGAATCGTCAGCTACGGTCGCAGCGGTGATCACCTACCGCTTCGGTCCCCGTGACCTGCTGCGCGTCCGGTTCGCCGCCTCCCCGCTGGTCGAGGTCTTCGCCAGCTACGACGCGCTGCGCAAGCCCGACCGCCACGCAGTGCATGCACCTTGGGCGCAATGGGCGCGGCCGCGCCTGGAGGGCATGGATCTTGCGCTCATCGAGGCCCTCTCGCCGTCGCGGCGGGGCTATCAGCCCGACTTCGTCAGCCCGCCGCCGGACCGGCCGCGCAGCACGCTCGCACGCGAGCTCGATCGCGTCCGGGCCACGCCGCGCCCCCGGATCGCGCGCGAGCTGGGGTGGGCGTACCCGGGCGGCGATCTGCCGGACGTGCTGCAGCCGTTGCTGAGTCGCCCGGCCGAAGGGCTCGAGGCGCTTGCGGCCCAGGTGCTGGCGTACGCGGCGCGCGTGCTCGCGCCGCACTGGGCGCGCGTGGAGGCGGCCGTGGAGGCGGAGTTCTCCCAGCGCGGCCGGCGCCTGGCGCAAGAAGGCGCGAGTGCCGCCTTCTCCGGCATCCACCAGGACGTCGCCTTCGACGACGGCATGCTGCGGGTGGACGGTCGGCATGACCAGGAGGTCGACCTCAACGGCCGCGGGCTCCTGCTCGTGCCGTCGGTGTTCGTGTGGCCGGACGTCTGGTCGATGACCGATGCGCCGTGGCAGCCGGCGATCATCTATGCCCCCGCGGGCGTCGCGGAGCTGTGGGCGCCGCCATCGGCCGAGCGCGAGGACGCCCTGGAACGACTGCTTGGCCGCCGCCGCGCAGGGGTGCTGACGGGGCTGGCGACCCCGGTCTCGACGCTCGATCTCGCCGCACGCCTCGGGGCGAGCCCCGCCGGCGTCTCGGCCCACCTGCATGCGTTGCGGGCCGCCGGGCTCGTCGCCGGGGCGCGCGAGGGCCGCGCGGTTCTCTATGCCCGGACGCCCGCAGGCGACGCGCTGCTGCGGGCGCCCGGTCTCAGATGAGGCCGCGGACCCAGGCCTGCAGGTCCGGCAGCACGCGCGGGTCGATCGTGTGGGCCATCGCCGACTCGCGGTAAAGGACGGCGGCGCCCTCCGCCTCGAGGCGGTCGCGCGCCGCGCGCGCGAAGTCCACCGGGATGACGGGGTCCAGCGTGCCATGGGCGATCGCCACCGGCACGTCGTGCAGGTCTTCGCGCATCGCCCAGCCGTCGACGGTCGGGATGAAGCCGCTCATCGCAAGGATCCCCGCGGGCGTCGGCCGGCCGGCGCCGAGCCCGACGGCGTACGACATCACCGTGCCCTGGCTGAAGCCGCCGATCACGGTGCGGTCCCAGCCGACGCCGTGCTCGCCGAGGAGCCCGTCGAGGGTCGTCGTGAGCTCCTGGTAGGTCGCCGCGAACGTCTGCGGCTCCGGGAAGCCGACGCGCGGGACGACGTACCAGTGGCGGCCGCCGGGGGGCAGCGCCAACGGACCGCCGGGGGTGACCCCCACCAGGCGCCGGTCGGGGTCGAACACGTCGAGCAGCCCGTGGAGGTCGTGCTCGTCGGCGCCGCGGCCGTGCAGCAGGATCAGCGCGCCTTCGGGCGTGCCCGCTGCCGGCCGGACGAGGACGTCGATGCCGCTCAAGACCCGAGCGGGGTCAGGGTGTGCTCGAGGTGCTCGCGCAGGTGCTCGTGCTGGGCGGGCAGCTTCAGCGCGTGGCCGAGGGTCTCGCGCGGTTCGTCGATGTCGAAGCCGATGTCGCGGCTGGCCAACTCGAACAGCACGCCGCTGGGCTCGCGGAAGTAGACCGAGTGGAAGTACTGGCGGTCGATGATCGGCGTCGGGTGCGCGCCGCCCTGGGCGGCGAGCCCGCGGAAGCTCTCGAGCTCGGCGTCGTCGGCGGCCGACCAGGCGACGTGATGGACGGTGCCGGCCGATTGGATGCCGGCGGTGGCCGGAGGGGCGTCGTAGGTCAGGGCCGCCTGGCGCCTCGCCCCCTGCAGCTTCCACTGCTCGGCTCCGTTCTGGAAGCCGAGCTGCTCGAGCAGCCTGGTGCTGCGCGCCGGCTCGCTCGCGTAGGCGCGCACGCCGTGGAATCCGCGCAACGCGTGCTCGTCGGGGATGTCGGGGTGCGATGCGACCAGCGGGGCGTCGGACACCTCGACGGCGAGCAGCTCGTGGGCGAGGCCCTCGGGATCGGCGAACCGGACGAGATCCTCGTCGCGCTCGGCGCCGGGGATGCGCTGTGCCCAGAAGTCCAGTGCGGCGTCGTCGCGGACGCGCCACTGCACCGTGTGGACCATCCCGTCGCCCGCGCGCCCCGGCGCCGCGGCGGGAAACTCGAAGAAGGTGAGAATCGAACCCGGCGTGCCGACCTCGTCGCCGAAGTAGAGGTGGTAGACGTCGGGCTGGTCGAAGTTGACGGTCTTCTTGACCATCCGCAGCCCGAGCACACGGCCGTAGAAGTCGACGTTCCGTGGGGCGTCGCCGGTGATCGCGGTGACGTGGTGCAGGCCTTCGAGCTTCATGGTCTTCCTCCTAAGTGGTTGCATGCGCAACTATAGCTGCAGCTGGTTGTACATGCAACCATCTGTCGCTACGCTGGTCTGGCCATGGACACGACCATCTCACGCCTCGACGCCCGCGAGCTAGCAGCCTGGCGCGGCCTGCTCAAGGTCCACGCTGCGCTCTCCAAGGCGCTCGACGCCCAGCTGGAGGCCGGACACGGCCTGCCGCTGACCTCCTACGAGGTCCTCATGTACCTCGCTGACGCCGAGGGCGGGCGCATGCGCATGCACGATCTGGCGTCGTCGGTCCTGCTGAGTCGCAGCGGCCTCACCCGCCTGGTCGACCGGCTGGAGCGCGACGGCTACCTCGAGCGCTGCTCGTGCGCCCACGACGCCCGCGGCGCCTTCGCCGTCCTCACGCCCGCCGGCCGCGAGAAGCTCGACGCCGCCCGCGACACCCACCTGGCCGGGGTGCGCGAGCACTTCCTGCGCCACTTCTCCGAGGAGGAGCTGGAGATGCTCGGCACGGGCTGGCAGCGCGTTCTCAACGACTTGACATAGACCGACTTAGATTTCATACTGCTCTGCAGTAGCGAAGTCTCATTCAGGAGGTCATGTCGATGGCAGTCATCCGCTGGGAGCCGGCACGTGAGCTCAACTCGCTCCAGCAGGAGATGAACCGGCTCTTCTCCACCGTGTTCGACGCGCCCACCCCGAGGAACGGCGGCACGCTCGGCCGCTGGATCCCGGCGATGGATCTCGTCGAGACCGACGATCACTTCGTCCTGACGGCCGATCTTCCCGGCCTCACACGCGAGGACATCGCAATCGAGTTCGAGGGCGACGTGCTGACCCTGTCGGGTGAGCGCAAGGTCGACCACGAGCAGCGCAAGGACGGCTTCTATCGCATCGAGCGCGCCAGCGGGACGTTCAGCAGGTCGCTGACCCTTCCCGACGGTGTCGACGTCGATGCGGTCAGCGCGCAGTTCGACAACGGTGTGCTCGAGGTCCGGATCCCCAAGCCCGAGCAGCGCAAGCCGCGCCGCGTCGCAATCCGCGTGGGAGACGAGCCGAAGACGATCGAGGGCTGAGAGGGGCGAGGCGCCTAGCGCGCCTCCGCCTCCGCCTCCAACGCGTCCTGGGCCTCGGCGATCAGGGCGCCGTCGTCGCCCGCGACGTCCGGGCGCTTGTTGCGGCGATGGAAGTACAACCAGGCGGCCAGCAGGGCGAGCACGGCGGCGGCCAGGCCGACGAGCCCCGCGGTCTTGATCGCCTGCTCGGCGGCGTGGCCGAACGAGTAGGCGAGCAGACCGACTGCGGCGGCCCAGACGATGCCGCCGGTCGCGTTCCAGAAGAGGAAGTCGCGCCAGGGCATGCGGTTGACGCCCGCCAGCCAGGCGGCGGTGATCCGCAGGCCGCTGACAAAGCGGCCGAGGAAGACCGCCTTGGGCCCGTGGCGATCGAAGAACGGCTGCCCGTAGGTGATGACCGCGCGGCGGTGGCGCTCGAACGGGCCCGGGGCCTCGAGCAGGCGGCGACCCGCCTTGCGGCCGATCAGGTAGCCGACGTTGTCGCCCAGAATCGCCGCCGCCGCTGATACCGCGATCACCGCCTCGATCGACAGCTTTCCGTTCGAGGCGAGGATCGCGGCGGTGAACAGCGCGGTCTCGCCCGGGAGCGGAACGCCCATCGATTCGACCGCTATGAGCAGGAAGAGGACAGGCAGGCCGACGTTGGAGGCGACGTCCACGAGGCTGGCGAGCACACGCCGAGCATACGATGGCCCGTCATGACGCCCTTGGAGATCCTCGCCCGCGACCCCGGATCGCGCGCCCGCGCCGGCGTCCTGCGCACCGCGCACGGGGAGGTGCGGACACCGGCCTTCGTGCCGCTTGCGACCAAGGGGACGGTGCGCGGACTGACGGTCGACGAGGTCGCCGGCCTCGGCTACGACATGGTCCTCGGGAACACCTTCCACCTGTTCCTCGATCCCGGGCACCAGCTGATCGAGGGCTTCGCCGGCCTGCACGAGTTCATGGGCTGGCGGCGGCCGATCGTGACCGACTCGGGCGGCTTCCAGGTCTTCTCGATGGGCCACGGCACGGTCGCCGACGAAGTCAAGGGCCGGGCGTCACACGGCGAAGACCGCCACGGCCGGATCGTGGCCATCGAGGAGGAGGGGGTGCGCTTTCGTTCCTACATCGATGGCTCGGAGCGCTTCATGGGCCCCGAGACGAGCATGGAGGTGCAGGCTGCGCTCGGGTCCGACCTCGCCCTCGTCTTCGACGAGTGCACGCCGTTTCACGTCGATCGCGACTACACGGCGCGCTCGACGGAGCGCACGCACCGCTGGCTGGAGCGCTGCCTGGACTGGCACGCACAGCACGGCCCCGAGGGGCAGCTCGTCTACGGGATCGTGCAGGGCGGCGTGCACCAGGACCTGCGTGTCGAATCCGCGCAGACGATCGCCGCGGCGCGCGTCGACGGGATCGCGATCGGCGGCTCGCTCGGAGCCGGAAAAGAGCAGATGTACGAGGTCGTCGACTGGGCCACCGCTGTGCTGCCCGAGGCTCCTCCGCGGCACCTGCTGGGCATCGGCGAGATCGACGACCTGGTCCGCGGGGTGGAGCTTGGGATCGACACCTTCGACTGCGCCATGCCGACGCGGCTCGGGCGCCATGGGACGGCGATCGTGCCCGATCCCGACGCGCGCTGGCGCGTGGACCTGGCCAAGGCGCGCTGGCGTACCAGCGACGAGCCGCTGATGGATGGCTGCCCGTGCCCGGCGTGCGCGCTCGGTCATACGCGCGGCTACCTGCACTACCTGTTGCGCACGCGCGAGCTGACGGGCATGCGGCTCGTGACGATGCACAACCTCGCGTTCGTCCAGCGGGTGATGGTGCGGCTGCGCGACGCCGTGCTGGCGGGGACGCTGCCGGCGGCTGCCGCGCACCTGCGCGGCGGCGGGGCGCCGTGATTCAGCCGCGCCCGCGCGCGTCCTTGTCATAGCGGCGGCGATCGCGCTTGGTCGGGCGCCCGCCGAGGTTCGCCGGCGGCGGCCCGGCGAGCCGCCGCTGTGCTGCGTGGCGCTCGCGCGCGGCAAGGCTGTCGGCGGTCTCCTCGTAGAGCAGCGCCGCCTCGGCGGCCGGGCCGCGGCGCGCGGCGAGCCCGCGGACGATCACGCAGCGCCCGACCGGTCCAAGGCTGAGCTCGATGCGGTCGCCGGCCTGGACCTCCTTGCTGGGCTTCGTCCGCTGGCCGTTGAGCTGGACGCGGCCGCCCTTGACCGCCTCCGCGCCGAGCCCACGGGTCTTGACGAGCCTCGCCGCCCACAGCCACTTGTCGATGCGCACGGGCTCGGAGGGCATGGTGTCCAGTGTTCCAGTGGCGTAGGTTGGCTGCATGGCCGCGAAGCGCCCCGGGCTCCTGGTCGCACTCGCCGCCATGCTGGTGGCGCTCACGGCGGGCGCGTCGCCGGCCGAAGCGTTGTCGTACTACTCGGCGCGCGCGTGGTTCAACACGACGATCCAGGGGACGTACACGTCGCACGGCACCGAAGTCGACAGCAGTTGCGACACGC